>CAZVEL010000336.1:0-3636 GCA_964626305.1 uncultured Treponema sp.
TTCAGTCGTGTGCGGTAGGTGGGAGATGATGACACGACCATTCGCTCACGAAGCATGAGTTCAAGTCTTTCAAGCAGGGTAATGAAAGACGGCCGGTACGCTTCATAGCGCTTTTCCAATGCTTTTTTATCAGGAAGCCAGCTGGCAGTTTTGTTCTGCATACAGATATGAGTATAGAGGCAAATTCCGGCCTGCGCAACGTATATTCAGAAGTTAAAAAAAGGCTGGTCGGTTTGCACCGGCCAGCCTTCATCAGTATCAGGAATCTGCGTTATTCAGTAGCAGCAGCAGGTTCGTCATTTTCAGCTTCACCAGAGTCAGTAAAGCCCTGTTCGGTAGCCATCTTTTCCTGCTCAAGGAACCGAAGCACCTGGAGTCCGCCAAAGCGGTTAACTTCCATCTGCTTGCGTTCCGTTTCTCTCTGTGTGTTGATTCCCCACAGATCTTCATCGTTAAAGTCACGTTCTGTTTTAAGAACAGCCTTATCGTAAATAACCTTGACGTCTTTGAAGTATCCAATGTAATCTCCGCCGTCATGTGCCGCGTCACGGGTAATGAGGAAGCCCATGAACTTTACATAGGGGAATGCGGTGGGGTATACGGGATAGAGGCGTACTTCACGGGTACGTACTTCTGAGACGTAGGCGGGATTGCGCCATGTAAGCTGCTTCCAGCCATCAAAGTTCATGTACCCCATGAAATAGCGCTGATCATTATTGTTCTCGTCACGAAGCAGTACATACAGTCCGTGCGGAAAGTTCATTCCGTATGTGTTTACGGCAATTTCCTTGATTACAGAGACGTTCTTTATAACACCGTGTCCTTCTTCAAAACGCGAAACACCCATTTCACGGTCTGCATCGGTGGGTTCCTGAACCATACCATCATCGGAGACCTGTGCCATGGGCTCATAGCTCGGAATTTCGAAGGCAGGTTTGACTGTCGCATTGGCATTGCTGTTCCAGCTCGGGAAGTTTACACGAACACCAATAACGGTCTCTCCCGCAAACTTGCTCGCATTCTGGCTTACTGGAGCGGCAATCGCCTGTGATACAGAAACACTCGTAACATTCCTGGCGGAAGAGTTGAGCGACACTTCCCAGTTGTTCAGTGCGAGTGAGGTACGCATGAGCGCTTTTTGCTCATCGGTAAATGATGCACCGGCCACTGTGGAATAGTCCATCATCGTCCGGCGATTGTGTGTCATATTTCCGTCAGGTCCTTCGATGATATCCGCTTCAAGATTAGCGAAATCGATGAGAACCGCTTCTTCGGCCATCGCAAAAGCACCTATAAGCATAAGCGCCATCGCAACAAGTATGAATCTCCTTTTCATTACAAAGCTCCTTTATTGCACGTATTGTAGACCTGTCAAGTTATAAGTATACGGAAGAAATACCTTTTGTCAACGCTTTTTATTCCGGTTGCCCAGCGTCGGCATGGGGGTTCTCCGCGTACACTTCTATCCCGTCAATGTACAGATATATCTTAGCAAGATTTCGGAAATTTGTAAAAACATTTTTTTTAAAAATTTCAAAAGCACGATCAGGAGGCGGATTTTCACCTATAAAGGCGGTTTCGTCCGCGGTCAAATGTATGTATGCCTCACGATTCCGTATAAATGCATTCAGGATTCTCACCGATGCAGAAAAAAGATCGGTGTTGTCAGACACAAGCGGTCCGAGTAACAATTCGTCCACAACCTGTTCAAGATGACGATCCTCGTCTTCCGTTTTGGCAAGGTAGCGTACTTCACTCCGTATACCGTTTTCCTGCGCGGCAGGGAAGTAAAAAAGATGTCTTTGTGAAGGAGCATCAAGTATCACCCAGAAAAAGATGCAGACAATCGTAACCAGAAAGACAAAAAACGCTATCGCCTGTATTGCCGGATGGGTTTCCCGAAGCGTTTTTCCTGTTTTTGCTAGGTATCCATATACTTGTTTCATGGTTTGGCGGTGAATCCCCTCGATTGTTCAAAATGTTCAATAAAAGACACGAGTCCAGTATATATTCCGCCTGCGCATTTCTTCAAGTACCCGGATTCGGACAGAAGTGCGGCTTCCGCCGGATTGGTAACAAAGCCCAGTTCCACCAGGACACTGGGCATCCGGGCATTGCGGACAACAAACCAGGCTTCTTCCTTCAATCCGCGGTTCGGGCTTTGTTTCCCGATCTGCAGATCAAGTGCGTCAGAAATACTTTTCGCGATGAGAATGCTTTCCGTGGTAAACTCTTCTTCCATCATTGAATTGAGAATCGGTAAAATTTCAGCAGACTCACCCCCGCTCTTGTCTATAACGGTTCTCCGGTAATCCTGGGACAGGTACCAAACCTCAAAACCGGTAGATTTTTTATTGAATGCGGCATTCGCATGGATGGAAACATACAGTATTGCCTCATGTTCCGCGAGATTGATGGAATTGGCAATCCCGACCCGGTCTTCAAGGCTTATATAGCGATCATCTGATCGGGTGAGACGAATTTTCTTGTCCGGCCACCGTTTGCGCAGCTGTGCATGTACGTCTTTTGCAACGGTGAGCACCACGTCTTTTTCCAGCACCTGCACCGTCTTTCCCTCCACCGTTGCTTTCCCAACAGCACCGGGGTCTTTCCCGCCATGGCCAGGGTCAATAAGTATGGCTCCTACGCGATAGGAAACCGGATCGGGTATTGAAGAAAAGAAATTTTCAACATGATCCCGGAACGCGGTGCTGACGATGATCGCCCCATCCCGGAGGTCGGGAGGATCAAGAGCGACCGCTTCACGGTAATCGAGAAGAACGAGTCCGTCGCCGGCCCGGAGATTCACCAAATGGCCATTTTTTTCCAAAACAGCCATACCGGAAAGGGGGTCCCAGAAAACCCGGGCAGAAAGCTCTTTGGCAAGATCTGTCAGCGGGATACCCGGTTTTGGGGCGTTCTGTGCGTGCAGGGAAACTGCCGCGAGAAGGATAACTGCTGCCGCAAGAAGATAGTGGCGCTTACTGCTTGTCACAATCATATGCATACACTATTGCCTGTATTCCGCCTCTTAGCAAGGCATTCCAGTACCGTAATCGGGATTTTTTGTCTGCAGCAGCCAGTGCGGCGGCAAGTCCGTTCTCATGCCAGACCGCTTTTTCAAGCGCATTCCGGAGGGTTCGGCCCTGCCAGTCACAAACTGAATCGATAACGGAAAGCACTGGCTCCGGTACCGGTAGCTCCCGGTTAAATCTGAAAGATGCCGTGGCAAAGGCAACTGTATCAGGCAAGGGCGAAACATCAAAAGCTGATGGAGGATACCCGCCACCGGTTTGCGCGAGAAAGGTTTCGGTTGCGGTATCGGGAGCCGTAAGACGGAGGAAGACCGTGGCGCAGGCGTCTTCGGCCAACCGGATCGCCTCGTCACGGTTTTCATGTACGGCCAGACAGTTCCCGCATTTTTCAACATTGTTCCGGGGAAAGGTTACAATGTCACCGGGACCGGTCCGGGGTATGATATTTTTTACTCCGGCTATGCGGGCAGCTTCCTCAAGACCATGTACCGAGAGAACAGTCCCGGGTATTGAAATCCAGGCCCGTTCCGCACATACGCAGGAATAAACCGGTTCAAGCGGACCGGGATGATCCCCGACAGCCAACGAAAGCGCCGCTCCG
>CAZVEL010000337.1:0-7053 GCA_964626305.1 uncultured Treponema sp.
CCCGCGCGGCACGATAAGGAGTCGCATCATGATACTTGAAGAATTCAAAGGTCCAATTGCCGAAGTAAAGGCGCAAATCCTCGAAGTATGGGGGCGTCTTTGACCCGGACAAGATACGGAAATTAATCAGGGAAAAAGAAGACCTTTCATCAACAGAAGGATTCTGGAACGATCAGAAAAAGGCCGAAAAAACCATGTCCGATCTCCGATCACTCAGGAATAGGATAGATCCGTGGGAGGAGCTTCTGGAGAAGGTTCAGGATCTGGAAGCATTGTATGAACTGGCAGAAGAAGCCTCCGACGAAACAATGATTCCCGAGTTGGAAGAATCTCTCGGTGCGGTTAAAAGTGATTTTGAGAAACTATCGATTCTGAACATGCTGTCGGATGAAGTAGACCGTAACAGCGCATTTTTAACCATACATTCGGGCGCGGGCGGAACCGAGGCCTGCGATTGGGCCCAAATGCTGTCACGGATGTATGTGCGGTGGGCAGAGCGGCGGGGCTACAAGGGTGAAACGGTGGACATGCTCGAAGCAGATGGCGGCATCAAATCAGTGACTCATCAGATTTCCGGCGAATATGTGTTTGGATATCTCAAGGGAGAAGCCGGAGTACACCGGCTGGTCAGAATCAGTCCGTTTGATTCAGCGGCGAGACGGCACACGTCATTCACTTCGGTATATGCGTTTCCCGTTCTTGATGATACAATAGAAGTTGAAGTTCGGCCGGAAGATCTCAGAGTTGATACCTATCGGGCCGGAGGAGCAGGCGGTCAGCACGTAAACAAGACCGATTCAGCGGTCCGGTTCACCCACCTGCCTACCGGTATTGTGGTTGCTTGTCAAACTGAACGAAGTCAGCTTATGAATCGGCAGACCGCCATGAGCATACTCAAAGCGCAGTTGTACGAACATTATCGAAAAGAAAAAGAAAAGGAAAACATGAGGTTTGCGACTGAGAAAAAGGATATTTCCTGGGGAAACCAGATCCGTTCCTATGTTTTTCAGCCGTACACCATGGTAAAGGACCACCGGACAAAACACGAGTCCGGTAATATCCAGGCTGTTATGGATGGAGATCTTGATCCTTTTATGGAAGCCTGGCTTAACATGAAATGGAAGGGCAAACCCCTGGAAGGAGAAGAAGACGATCTATGATCGCCATAGTATGCCGTTCAGCCTACCTTGCCTCGTCAATGTCCGCCATGTTGTCAGCAGAGCAGGCTCTATGGCATGTTCCGGATGATACTCATACGGATCCGGGAGCCTGGCTTTCCGCAGCACTTTTGGAAAACCGGGTTTCGGTTGTATTTTATGAACCGTCTTTTTTTGTTGATCCGGCTCCATTCCGCAGGATGAGCCCTTCAACTCGTTTTGTTGTTCTTGCCGGTCCCGGTGAAGAATCTGCCGGAAACGATGCACTTACACTCGGGGCCGCAGCAATGCTGGCAAAACCGGTTGAAAAAAAGGCAGTTAACGGGGTTTTTCAGCTTGTTTCGGTTTGATAAAGCAGTACAGATTTTTTTACTCATGACCGTATGTGCAGTCTTGTCTTCCGTGCCTGTTTTTTCCGGGGAGCGGGAGAAATGGGTTCTGGCGGCCGAGCCCTTTGTACTAAAGGATGTTCCCACGGTATATCAAAGTCATGGAGAAGTTCTGCCAGGCATGCTTTTGTCATATCTTGCCCGGATAAACACACGGAATGTTTTACCGGAAGAAACACAGTCGCGAAAACTGAGGGAGCTTGAAGATATCCGGATACAATATCTTCTGGAGCGGAACGAACTTGAAAAATCATGTGATGTCCTTTTGCTCAGTGACGCAACAACAGCTGAGAAAAAAAAGACCAGACGGGATTTGATTGAAAAAATTGAAGAAAAGAATCTCCAGATACAGGAAGTGGAAGAGGCGATACAACGTCAAAAAAACGAGGATAAAATACTCGAAGAATCGCTGATGGATCTTGTTCTCTGGAAAGATGGCAAGGAACTGTATACTCGAAGGGAAGGGGTTTCCCTGGCACGATCTCTCGCCAAGGACGATGTATCGGGATTGATATCCGGAACAATTGAGGATATTGGTGGCTATTTTCTTGTTTCTGTGGTTCTTGATACCGGGTACGGGAAAACAAAGGATATATTCTTCCGGGAAGCCATGCCGCATGATGGTGTCCAGGAAATACTGGACCGGTTAACCGACAGACTCGTGCCCGAATTGTCGAACCGGCGTCCCATAACAATCAATTTCTCTGTGGATCCGCCAGAAGCGAAACTCTTTATCGATAATCGGCTCGTTCAGGATCATGCTTCCCCGGTGCGGCTTTTTACCGGAGAGCATAGTATCCAGATATCTTCACCTGGCTATGAACCGGCGGAACGGACGGCGACTTTTGATACACTTGATCGCTACACGGTATCAGTGGCCCTTAAACCGTTGGAAACAGTAACGGTAGCGTTTGATACCGGTAATCAGGATGCATCGGTTTATTTTGAAACACGTTATTTTGGAACACAATCATTTACCGCGGAAATACCTGCCAGAACTCTTATTGGTGAGGCGCTTCATGGTGACGCAAAAACGTTTTTTATTTATCCTCATTCCGGCGACAACTCGATGAAAAATCGATCCATGAGTATCAAAGTGAATCGTGTTAACACGGAAAAGAGAATTGAACGGCAGAGAAAGGTTTTGTACTGGTCTCTGGGATTCCTGTATTGTTCATTGCCTGTTTCAATGATTACCTGGGGTGTAGCAACAAATAAGATGCAGGCGTATGACGATGGACGGCTCGCGCGAACAACCAATACTAGTGATGAGGTGAACAAATGGATTGCGATTGCGGATGTCAGCAGAGGTGTATCCATCGCGCTCGGTGTTAATTTTTTGTTTCAACTTGTCAGATACATTATCGCGGCGGATCAGACCCTTCCGAAATACGCAATTGAACAGTACGAGGAGTAACAGCTTTCATGGCAAAAAAATCTTTTTCTGAGAATCTTCGGAATCTTTTCGGTATCCATCAGCAGCTGGACGAATCATTCTTTGAGGATCTGGAGGACACTCTTGTAGAGGGTGACATGGGGGCACGTACCGCGTTCGCTATCGTTGAGGAATTGCGGACGGTATGCCGAACGCGTGATATTTCAGAACAGGAAGATATTATTGCTGCCCTTACGGAACTTCTTTCTCCCTGGGCGAAGGAATATCGTTTTGATATTCCTTCGGATAAGGTTTTCCTTATAATGGTGTTCGGCGTAAACGGGGTTGGAAAAACAACTACCGTAGCCAAGATGGCTTCCTTTTTTACCGCGAATGGTGTTTCACCGGTTGTTCTTGCTGCGGCGGATACGTTCAGGGCAGCTGCAATAGAGCAGCTGCAACACCATGGGGATAAAACCGGCTGTCATGTCATTGCACATCAACATGGAGCCGATCCGTCAGCGGTTGTGTATTCTGCCATAGACACAGTTCGATCCTCCGGAAGTGGTTTGGTTATTGCCGATACCGCGGGCCGGCTCCACAACCGGGAGAATCTTGTCCGGGAACTCCAGAAAATTGATCGGACCGGATCGGGACGGGCAGACCCCGGATGTTATAAAAAGATTCTTGTTCTTGACGCCACCACTGGACTGAATGGTCTGCGTCAGGCTGAGGTATTTCATGAACATATCGGGATTGACGCACTTGTCCTGACAAAATATGATTCCACGGCCCGGGGCGGTACCATACTCAGTGCCGGAAAGGAACTTTCCCTGCCGGTAGCCTTTATTGGTACAGGTGAACGGTATGAAGATCTTGAGCTTTTTGATGCGCAGCAGTACCTGGGTGAATTTATCAGGGGTGAAAAACGGTGAAACGCCTGTTTCATACAATATTTCTGTTTCATCTGTTACTGGTTCCCCTGTACGGACAGGAAGACGAGCTCTATACCCATACCGGGCTGGACGGAATCATCCTTGCCGAATCTGATACCTGGTACTATGAGGAATTTGATATCGACGGTCGCCCGTCCGAGGGTATCCGCTGGGAAAAAAACGAAATAGTTGAACGGACAACCTGGACTTATTATGAAGAGACCCAGCAGGTTCGTCTGTCAGTTTCCACTACTGATACCCTGATTACAGAAACCGAATATGACCTTAATGGGAATGTCATTGCAATACGGGAAATACCGGCCCCTCAAAAAGACAAAGAAGAAAACGAAAACGACGAAAACGACAAAACTCCGAAACCGGATAAAAAAGTTCAGCCGGTTCAGGAGCGGATTATCACTTATTCCTATGATGAAAGGAATCTGTTACGAGAAACCCTCACACGACAGGGGGACATGCTGGTTAAAATTCGCTTCGAATACGGGGAAGACGAACGTCTTGCCGAAAAGTCTGTTTATAAAAACGGTGAATTAACTATTCGCTATGTCTACAGTGATGAAGAAAACTGGAAGGAAATTGTGTATCATGATGACCTGGTAATACTGACAGTTATGTATCAGAACGGTGAGCGTACAAGGATTCAATATGAAACGTGGTAGTTCCTGGATACGCTATATCACGGTGCGCTTCGCCCTCGTGGATACCCGTGGTCGAAGCGCAGTAACGAGTATTCTTTCCACGGCCGGCATTGCGTTTGGCGTAATGACCCTCATTGTTATTCTGTCTGTCATGAATGGATTCCAGATGGGCTACATCGACAGTATTCTTGAAGTAAGTTCCTATCATGTACGCCTGGAAGGTGATCCGGCAGACATTGAAAGGGCGGCTTCCCTGCCGGGAGTACGGACCGTTATTTCTTTTTCAGAAAATCAGGTGCTTGTTCAGGGAAACTATGCCCGGCAGAGTGGCGCATTACTTCGGGGTGTTCCCGAAGACATACTCGATCGCGATCCTCTTTTTGCACAGTCCATCGAAGTCCAACGCGGCAGGTTTTCGCTTGCCGGGGAAAGCTCGATAGTTCTGGGAAATGAACTTGCCCGCCAACTCGGTGTGCAGATTGGGGACTCCATTTCCATTGTGGCAGTATCCGGTTCATCGGAGAGGGATCTCTTTCCAGAAAATGCTGATCTTACGGTACAGGGTACGGTTAAAACAGGGTACTATGAGATCGACAGCAGTTTTGCCTATGTTTCAACCGAAACGGCGAAACGGTTCGGGGGGACGGACGGCAATCAGGCGGGAGTGAAGCTTTTTGACCGGAATGCGGATACACGGTTTCTGGGTTTGCTTGAACAGAACATTCCCGGTCTTCGCGCGGAGTCCTGGCGAAGTTTTAACCGTTCGTTTTTCGGTGCGCTCAGAGTTGAGAAAAACATGCTCTTTGTTCTTGTCATCCTCATTTTCCTTGTTGTTATGGTCAATATATACCATGCGATGCGAAGATCCGTGTATGAACGCCGTGAGGAAATAAGCATTCTTTCTGCACTCGGCGGTCATCCCCGGGCCATTCAGCATATTTTCATGCTTAACGGATTCGGGATTGGTCTTGCAGGTTCTGTTACCGGCCTTTTATGCGGACTGTTCATAACCGTTCACATCAACGGTGTTTTTTCTCTTGCCGAAGGGATTGTCAACTTTATTGGCAGATTTGCAGAATCACTCCTGCGCCTTGATTCTTCCGGAGGCTTTGCCCTGTTCAGTCCCGAATATTTTTATATGCAGGAAATACCGGTCCGAATGTTCTTCGGAGAAGTTTTTTTTGTGTTTGTCTTCGGTCTTTTTTCCGCAACTGCGGCCGCCTGGATAGCCAGCCTCAAAATTGCAACCCTTAAACCCGCGGAGGTTTTGCGTTATGAATAAACCCGTGTTAACCGTCGAAAAACTTTCACGTTCATTTGAAACTGCCGCAGAACGCCTGCTCATTCTTGATGAACTTGATCTTGTTGTTCCTGGAAAAAACAGAATAGTGATCCTCGGTGAATCAGGATGCGGGAAAAGTACCTTGCTCAATATTATTGGCGGGCTGGAAAACCCCACATCGGGATCTGTTACCGCCGGTCCCTTCCGGGTTGAACGTCTGGATGAAGCTGGACTTGCACAATACCGGGGAAGTTTTGTAGGACTTGTGTTCCAGTTTCACTACCTGCTTAAAGATTTTACCGCTGTCGAGAATGTCATGCTTCCGGCATTCATGCAGGGTATAAAAAAACGGGAGGCGCTTGAACGGGCAAGGCATCTGTTATGCGATGTAAAGCTTGAACATCGTATGGATCATTATCCGGCCCAGCTGTCCGGTGGAGAGCGCCAACGTGCGGCGGTCGCCAGAGCATTGATTAATCAACCGTCACTCGTTCTGGCGGACGAACCCACCGGTAATCTTGATCCGTCCAATTCGGGAACGGTCATGGACATGCTTTTTTCGGTCGTGTCGGACTATGGAAGTTCGCTCATCATGGTGACTCATGATCTGAGTGCCGCATCCCGTGCCGATTCGGCTTACCGGTTGGTGGAAGGAAAACTGGTACTGCAATGAAAACAGCCGTATCACTGCGACTTGCCCTGTCATTCCTCGGCCTCGACTCCCGGAAATCGGAATCAAATGCCCGCAAGAGTATGTATGGAGCCATAGCGGGAATAGCTGTTTCCATAATTCCTCTCGTTCTTGTTCTTGTTGTTTCAGACGGCATGATTGAAGGTATAACGAGCCGGCTCATGGAGCTTTCTTCGTCTCATTTGCGGGTATCCGATTATTACCGAACATCCCCGGGTTCTGATAATGCAGCTGCCCTTTCCCGGTTCGCATCTACCCTGGTAAATGCTGAAAGCGGCGGCTCGATAACGCATGCCTATGGAGAACGGGACGGGATGGCCCTTGTTGTAGGGAAAAACGGGCGATCCGGCGGGACCGTTCGGGCCGTTGATCCCGCATGGCTAACCAGTAAAAATCCGGCCATGAACCTTCTTCAAACCGTAGACGGGGAACGCAGTCTTGAGGGAACACATGACGCGGTTCTTGGTGAAAAAATTGCCAGGGATCTCGGGTTGCAGGTTGGAGATACGTTCCGTTTGCTTACATTCAAAAATGTCGGGAAAAGAAGAATACCCCGATTTACCCGGTT
>CAZVEL010000338.1:0-4004 GCA_964626305.1 uncultured Treponema sp.
ATTTTCATATTGACATCGATCTATTTATTCAATATTCTATAAATAGATGAATATCAATATGAAAGAGGTATGGCATGGAACTGGACTTTGCCCGGGGTACGATGCTTTTCAAGGCGCTGGCGGATGAAACCCGTGTAAAAATTGTGCACATTCTTTCGTGCGGCGAGGTATGCGCTTGTGAAATTCTCGATTACTTTGACCTCTCGCAGCCGACGCTTTCGCATCATCTGGGAATCCTTGTTGAATCGGGCCTTGTTATTGCCCGTCCTGAAGGAAAGTGGACCCGTTATTCCCTGAACCGGGATGAATTAACATTCATTGAACAGTTTCTGAACACGATTTCGCATGAAAGCGATGTATGTCTTTGCAAGAAGAAAAGGAGTAATTGCATATGACAGATAAAAGCATTAAAGCCGGTGGCATCGGGTTTTTTGAGCGGTATCTGAGTATCTGGGTGATTCTCTGCATGATCGCGGGAATCCTCATCGGTCAGTTCCTTCCGGGGATCCCGGATTTCCTCACAAGGTTTGAATATGAGCGGGTTTCCATACCCATTGCATTGCTCATCTGGCTTATGATTTATCCCATGATGCTCAAGGTTGATTTTACGAGTATACGGAATGTCGGCAAGAATCCGAAAGGGTTGTACATCACCTGGATAACAAACTGGCTCATAAAACCGTTCACCATGTACGCAATTGCGTCATTTTTCTTCTATATAGTGTTCAAGGCGATTATACCGGCGGATCTCGCCCGAGATTATCTTGCCGGTGCCATTCTTCTGGGAGCGGCGCCCTGTACCGCCATGGTCTTTGTCTGGAGTCACCTTACGAAGGGGAACCCCGCGTACACGGTTGTGCAGGTCGCCACCAATGATCTCATCATTCTCGTGGCATTTACACCGATCGTAGCATTTCTGCTCGGTATCGGCGGGGTCACCATTCCCTGGGGGACCCTGCTTCTGTCGGTAGTGCTCTTCGTGGTTATTCCGCTCTCAGCCGGCGTGCTTACCCGGCGCGTTCTCATTGCCCGCCATGGCGAGCCCTGGTTTACGAACAGCTTCATCCCGAAATTCTCCGGGGTTACGATCACGGGCTTGCTGCTTACCCTGGTTATCATTTTTTCCTTCCAGGGCTCGGTGATTCTGGAAAATCCCCTGCATATTCTCCTCATCGCCATTCCTCTGACCATTCAGACGGTTTTTATTTTCTTCGTCGCGTATCTTGCCGCGTGCTTTTTCAAACTACCGCATGATATTGCCGCGCCTGCCGGTATGATCGGCGCGTCGAACTTTTTCGAGCTTGCGGTTGCCGTGGCGATTTCCCTGTTCAGATCAAACTCGCCGGTGGTTCTCGCGACCATCGTCGGAGTTCTTGTTGAAGTACCGGTCATGCTCATGCTGGTACGTATCGCAAATAAAACCACCCGGTGGTTCCGGGTACAAGGAGTATAACCATGGAAAAGAAACGGGTCATGTTTATCTGCATTCATAATTCAGGCCGGAGCCAGATGGGCGAAGCATTCTTGCGGCATTTTGCCGGGGACCGGTTCGACGTTTCAAGCGCCGGCATCGAGGCAGGTCATCTTAATCCTCATGTGGTAAAAGCCATGGAGGAAGCAGGAGTGAGCATGGAAGGGCATTTTTCCAAAAAAGCCCAGGACTTTGTGGACCGCGGAGAGCATTTTGACTATGTGATTACCGTATGCGACGAATCCAACGCCGAACGCTGTCCCATGTTCCCCGGCAAGCATGTCCGCATGCACTGGGGTCTGCCTGATCCGTCGGCCATTCCCGGCACCGACGAGGAAAAACTCGCCGGCATCCGCCCCATCCGCGACGACATTGAAAAGCGGGTGAAAGAGTTCATCGCCGCGGAGAGCTGAACACACTGCCGGGGAGCAGAACACCCCGTAAGTATGCTATAATTCCCACAGGGAATTGCCAATACATGGTCAGGAGGAGTATCCATGAATACTGTTCAATATGGTGAACAACTGGTTAACGCGCTCTCTGATGAGGGTAGAAAACACATCCTGCGCGTTCTTGCCTGCGGAGAAAAAACAACCGCAACGCTGTGCACCGACTTGCTGCGTGAGGAAGATGATCTGCTTGCTGATCTCGCCATACTTGTTGCGGTAAATCTGGTAAGCACTACACCTTCCGGTGATTCCATCGTATGGCATTTGACTCCGGATTCTGGAAGCTTGGTCTCGAATTTCCTGAAAAACAACAAAATGCCAGCGACCGAGGAATATTGCAAGCTGATCAAGTAAGTATGCCGGACTTTTACAGACCGGTATAAACGAGGAACAGTCCTGCGAGGAGGATGACGAGTCCGAGCAGGATATTCACAACTTTCGCGAAAAAGCCATACCTGCCACTGTTCGAAAGCTTTCCGGTAAGACCCATGAAGGTTCCTGCGACAATCACGAGTATACTATGCCCGATTGAGTAGAGAAGCAGGAGGAAAATGCCCCATACAGGTTTTCCGCTTCGCGCTACAACAGCAAGCAGGGCTATCAGAACCGGTGTCGCGCAGGGAGAGGAAAAAAGGCCGCCAAGAATACCCATGACAAGCGCCCCGGGATACCCTTTCTTCGTATTTTTGCTTTGCGCGTAACTGGCGGGAATGATCGTGATGATGCCCCAGGTCTGGAGCGCCATGAGAATCATGAGTCCGCCCAAAAGCAGATACCACCAGCCGCTTGTCCCGAAGTTCAGGAGTTTTCCCAGAAGGGAGGCGGTTGCACCGAGTGCGGTAAAGGTGAATGCCATTCCAAGGGCAAATACAAGCGAGTAGCGGAAGGCCGTTATCGGGTCTTTCCGTCCGGTACCTCCAACATACGCAACGACGAGCGGGACGCTTGAAAGTGAACAGGGAGTCACACTGGTCAGTATCCCTGCAAGCAGCGCCAACAGCGGCGCAAGCCAGAAGCTTCCCTGTATCAGGACGGAAAGATTCTCAAGCGCCACGTTGAGTGCATCATTCATTTCTTCATTCCCATTTCATACAAAATTGCGAGAAGTTGGTCCTTGCTGATACCACCTTCATGCGTGGTAAACACATGTTCGTTGGTGTCACGGGTCATATACTGATTCATCTGAATTTGCATTTTTTCAGACGGGCTATACGGTTTTCCATTTGCCTCAAAAAATACCTGGGTTGGTATAACCTGAAGAGGTATCCCCTGCGCAAGATCCCGATACTTCCACACATCGACAAACCGGATAATGGCTTTTCCCTGGAGTTCCCGGTGAAGCTCTACGAGAACCGGTGCCATCTCTTTGCAGGGAATACAGGAATCGGCGCCATAATCGATAATGACCGGAACTCCGGCAGACCGGTATTCGTCAAGATTGAACGGTTCGGTGAGATTCAACGCTCCATCGAGAAGCGCCGGTTGTACCGGGTCTGTTTGCGCCGTTGTATCGGGGCTTTCCTTCGTCATTCCGTTTTTTACGAAAATCATGACACCAAGTATGATAATAATTCCCGCAATCACTGCGCCATTAATCACTGTTTTTCGTTTACTCATGTTCCATCCTTCCAGTACGAATTATCATCCCATCATGCCGAACAGCAGGCCTGCAATGGTGGACATTACCACAACGAGCACAACATAGACCGCGGTTTTTTTGAATCCGAGTTCTCCGCCGATTACGAGCATGGAGGGAAGGGACAAACTGGGACCTGCAAGCAGGAGCGCGAGAGCGGGACCCTGTCCCATTCCGGCACCCAGTAGTCCCTGAAGAATGGGAACTTCCGTGAGCGTCGCAAAATACATGAGTGCGCCGGAAACTGCGGCAAAGAGGTTCGCACCAACGGAGTTGCCTCCGACTATACCGGCAATCCATTCATTGGGAATGAGTGCTTCATGTCCGGGCCGCCCAAGCAGAAAACCGGACACAAGAACGCCGGCAAATAACAAGGGCAGTATCTGGAGGGCGAAATCCCGGGTCGCAGCAAGCCATTCGCCAAGTTCGTGTTTCTTGAACCACAGAA
>CAZVEL010000339.1:0-5661 GCA_964626305.1 uncultured Treponema sp.
GGAATTGATGGACGTTGCACACTGATTTTATCTTCTTACCGGATCACACAAGAATGTAACAGTCAGTTCGGGCAGTCCTTCCGGTGGAGTATTCTGGTACCATTCCAGGGAAGGGCGGGTCGGGTCGGGAAGCCAGCCTCCTGAATCAAAAAACGACGAGCGCAGTGAATCCCAGAATGGTCCGATGGCTTCGCAGGGACCGGTAAAGGTGGTGATGGCATACAGGCCGCCGGGGAGTGCGCCGGGCAGTATGCTTTTACGAGTTCCGGGTATACCGTCTGTCTTTTCGGTTACGAGGACTGCCGGGGAAGCGAGCGGCGGTTCGCTTTGCGAGAAAACGGTCATAAACGATCCCGGGGCCGGCTGGTCATGAAGTTCCCGCAACGCATTCACGAACGATTCCCACAGCACGGGAAGCTGCCAGAAGTCTGCGGTACCCGGTACGGTCAGGATATCTTGTGGTGGAATTTCCAGTACCCGGGTAGAATCGGTCGTAGCTGAACCGGGAATTGCGGAAAGATGCCAGCGGGGCTGGACACCCGGCCGCCAGTGAAGCCCGTTCGGCGCGGGTAATTCTCCCCGCCACCAGGGAAGCTGCGAAACCCGTGACGGCGCGAGACCGAAAGCACGCCTGAACGCCCGGCAAAAGGATTCGGCGGACTCGTAGCCCGCATCAAGTGCAGTTCCGAGAACCGGTTCTCCTTCCTTTAACCGGTACGCCGCCCGTTCAAGACGCAGGCGGCGTACACAGGCCGCAAAGGACTCCCCGGTGAGGGAGCGGAACGCGCGTTCAAAATGCCACCGGGAACTAGCGGCATCTCCGGCAAACTGTTCTGCCAGTACCGCTTCATCGAGCGAACCGGTCATTTTTTCAAGGACACGGTGTACCCGCAGTTCCCAGTCTTCGCGAGTTTCCTTTTTCATGTATGGTCAGGACTCCTTTGCATAGATGACACAGGGCATTCCGTCCTCTGCCGTCTGTTCACCGATCTTTGTAAAACCGCATTTTTTCTCGTAGAACTCGTGATTCGACCGTGCAAACACCGGTGTTTCAAGTTTCCACGATGATCCGGGAAATGCTTTTTCAACATACCCGAACAGTGCACGGCCAATTCCCTGCCGCTGCCGGTCAGGATCGGTGAACATGCATCCCAGATAGTGATTTCCGTCCTTGCCGGGGAAGACGATGATGACACCGGCAATCGAACCGTCTACGACGGCCTTGAACGAACGGGCTGCACGGTTGAATCCATTTTTCCGCAAGAACTCTCCCGTGTCGTAGCCGGGAGGTCCCCCGCTTTCTTCGTTCAGGTGACGCCTTGAGTCATCGTCAAAGGCCCGTTTCATGACGGCAGTCGCTTCCGCGATGTCCTGCCGTTCCAGTGGCCGGATGTCGGCCCTCAATGCTATGGTTTCGTTATTCATGAGTATACCATACCGGTATCTCTATGGTGCGGCCTGACCGATTTTGCGGACTTTTTATTTGATTACCGGAATGACATGCCTTATAGTGGGTTTTTATGCAGGGAGGCAGCACGTGACAGACACATCAGATGCCATGATTTCATATTTACGGACATTGGCGAACGTTACCGGAGAGGAGGTACGGAAACTTAAAGAGAACACGGTTGCCCGAAGTATTCAGCGGGGGGAATCGTATCTTGCGGCGGGAATGAAAACCGATCGTTTTGCCTGTGTTGTTTCCGGGCTCTTCCGGTTTTATTACTGCGACGCAGACGGAAAAGATTATACCTCCTGGTTTGCCGGTGAGGGAAGTTTCCTTCCTTCCTATGCAATGGTATCCCTTGGTATAACCTCCCGGTATACCGTTGAGGCGTTGGAAGATTCCGTTCTGGCAGTGTTTCCCTTTGCGGTTCTTCGCGAACTCGAGGAAACCTCTTCCGCTGCGCGGTCAATAACCCGCCATTACTTGCTGCAAACGCTTATTTCATACGAGCAGCGCGAGGCTGCCCTGGTTCTCGACGACGCGGAAACACGGTACCGGGAATTCCTTTCGGATTTTGCTCCGTTGGAAAAACGACTGAAACTCCATCACATTGCTTCGTATCTCGGGATGTCCCCGGTCACCCTGAGCCGGATACGGAAAAAAATGAACAAAAATTAACACAGGTTAAGGAGTCTTTTGTACAAACACGCTATGTTCAGAATATCCTGTATGATATGGAGCAACCCTGTGAAAAAAAATCTGCTGATTTTCATCGCCATTCTACCGCTTGTTTCCTGTATGCATTTTATCAGAACCGGAACAGTTACCGAAGAGAAAGCCGTATCTGTTCATATTGATGACCTGAATGCAGCTCAATTATATGAGGGTATGAACTCCTGTGAAAATTGCTTCCCGGATCCGGAGTCAAACCGGTTGTATGTTACCAGCCTTACGGGGCATGTGTATCTTCTTGACGGGGAAAACGGGGCATTCCTGACTATTCAAAAACAAATCCGGCCGGGTGGGTATGCGCTCGGGATTGACCGGGGCCCCGACGGAAAAATCTATATGGCGATAGCGCCCGGTACCACTGACGATGAGTGGAAAAAAAACGGCGGATATGTCGCCCGCTTCGATGCAGATCTTGAATCAATGGAAATACTGACGGAGATGTATCCCTCCATAAACGGACTGGCCTTTGATGACGATGGTTACTGTTATCTTGCGAGCAGCAACTTCAACTTTCTTTTCCCGGAAGGAACAATACACCGGTTTACCGTTTTACCGGACGGGCGTGTCTCAAAGCCGGAAACACTCATCGCTTCCATGGGTATGGCAAATGGCTTGTTTGCTGATCCTGCCAGCGGGCGCATACTCTACACCGATACCCTCGAAACCGCGGGGTTTCTGCGGGAAGGTACCGATACCGATGAATCATCATTGGAAGTCATATATCGCAAGACTTCCATGACGGAAGCATTCGATGACCTCTGCACGGATTCACGCGGTCGGCTCTGGATGACGGATCCGAATTGCAGGACAATCAAGCAGTATGATCCCATTAACGATACGCTTGTCCGGTACACAATTGACGGTTTCGGTCAGGCTTCCTCCTGCCGGATCCGGATGGAGAATGGTGAGGAAATCCTCTACATAACCGAGCTCAAGAGTCCGGTTAAAAACAAGGAGAACCCCTACAACGGTAGAGGAGTCCTGCGGGTGCCGGTACGGGCTTTGGAGGCGGCTGCAATTGAAGACGCAGGTTGACAACACGGTGCAGACTAGACCGTTTCCCGGAAATACTGCACCGAGAACGGCGGCAGGGTCACCGCACCGGAGAACTGAACGGTATCACCAGTAAAGAGATTGCTGAATGTACCGTGGAGGCCTTCGAATTTTCCGTGTCCGTCGTGTACGACCGGGACTGTTTCGTTTTTCTCCATCAGATTGACTGCCACAACCACCCTATCCTGCTTCCCGGAATCGAGATCGGCATGGACACGCTCAAAAAGATACTGACCGTTCCGGACACAGAGTTCGCGAAAGCTGCCGTGTGAGAGGGCCGGCGAGTTTTTCCTGATATGAGAAAGACGGGCAATAAAATCCGTCAAACCTGTCCACTGCGGGGAAGCCGGGCAGGGGCGGAGATCGTTGTCTCCGTGTTCCTTGATGCCAGCAATTCCCCATTCGCTTCCGTAATAGATACAGGGAAAGCCGGGAAGCGCAAAGAGCAGTCCGTACACGAGGGGCAGATGTTCCGGTGTTTTCAGTTGCGACGCGATACGGGTAACATCATGGTTGTCGCAGAAGGTCATCATGCGGTTCGGCTTGTACAGTTCCTGCTGGCGGTTGAGTGTCCAGGAAGGCTCGAACATGTTGCGGTCGTTGCACCCGGAGTAGAGTGCCTTGTACAGTTCATAGTTGGTACATGCGTGGAGCAGGGTATCGCTGACCAGGGGATAGTCTTTGCCATAAATGGTTTCCCCGATGAGGGCAAGCCCCCTCTCTCCGCGGGAATCAGGCAGGGTGTTGCACCGGGTGCGGAGTTCTGTGAGAAAGGCCTTGTCCAGACAGTAAGCGACATCAAGCCGGAGTCCGTCGACATGAAACATCTTAACCCATTTTTCAATCGCGCCAAAGATATGCTCCCGTACATCGGGATGGGAAAGATTCAGTGTGACAAGGTCGTAATGCCCCTCCCAGCCTTCATAGTGGAATCCGTCCGAGAAAGGGGAGTCCCGTTTCCAGTCAATATGAAACCAGTCGGCATACGCCGAATTTTCCCGGTGCTGCTGTACATCGCGGAAGGCCCAGAATCCCCGGCCGACATGATTGAACACCGCATCCAGTACAACCCGTATTCCCGCGTCATGCAGGGAAGCGCAGACAGCGGCGAAGTCTTCATTGGTGCCGAGCCGGCTGTCGATCGTGTAATAGTCCCGGGTATCGTAGCCATGACGGTCAGACTCGAATAGCGGCGTGAAATACACGGTATCGGCGCCGGTTCGCGTGATATGCGGGATCCATTCGGAAATTTTACTGAGCCGGTTCACGTCCGGTGCCGCCGCTCCGTTCCAGGTTGATAAGTCGAACCTGTTTTCATCCGGAGCGCCGCAAAAGCGAAGTGTATACAGCTGATAGATTCGGGATGAGTACAACCACATGGAAATAACCTCTTATTATGAAAAGATGCCGTGCATGAATTGACGGGCTATTGCTTCGGCCCCGTGGTGTGCCGGACCATCAAGCGAAATGTATGAAAAAATCATACCGAGAAAACTTGCGGCAAGGAGTTGTTCTTTTCCGATGAGGTTTCCGTGCGCCCGGGCCATGTCGGAAAAGAGGGATTTGAACAGATCGAGCTGGAAATCACGATACTGCAGTGTGAGCGCGGTCGCCGGAGAGCCGTCCGGGGCGAACAGGAGGGACGTGATCATTCTGAAAAAAGCCGGTTGTGCTTGAGCAAAACCGGTATAGACGGTAATGATTCCACAAAGTACCGGAAGCACATCATGATGGTAGTCCTCAGGCCGTGGAGTGTAGACCGCGGCCCCGGTGAGATCATGTTGAAGTGGCGCAAACAGTTCCTGCCAGAGCGACTGGTACAGTCCATCCTTGCTAAAAAAATGATAGTACAGCGTCGGCTTGGTAACTTCCGCTACCGTGCAAATTTCTGCAATACCAACACCGTCAAATCCTCGCGAGGAAAAAAGGGTGAGAGCACAGTCTAGAATACGCTTTCTGGTATCATCAATTCTCATGAATCATGTTATATACCGAACGGTAGGTATAAGTCAAGAAAAAAATACAGGTTTTGCTGAATCGACGTGGTATAGTTGCACCGGACTGAAATCATTTATTTGGAGGTATAGTATGGATAAAGCTGATGTACTGATAAAAGGCGTTCCAACACCACTCATGACCATGTTCCGGGGCTTTTGCTCGATCGAAGGAAAGACAGAGAGTGAAGGGCTGATTGATGTTATGATTGATTACATCGAAAAAAATACCGGAGGAGACAAGACAAATCTGAAAAAAGTTGTGGATGAATACCGCAAATCAACCAGGAAGTAGTACAAAAACCAACATTTTTGGAAGCACCGTATAAAAAAGACCCGCCAGCATTGCGCCGGCGGGTCTTTTTTTGCAGGGTGGGTGACGGGTCTCGAACCCGCGACAACCAGATCCACAATCTGGTGCTCTACCACTGAACT
>CAZVEL010000340.1:0-6294 GCA_964626305.1 uncultured Treponema sp.
TTCTTCTACTCCTGGACGGGGGTTGTCTACAACAAGCATATCTCCTTCCAGTGTGCGAAGTACATCGCCAATAACAATATCCGCCGGATTACGGGCAAGTGCATACCCTCCGGACGCCCCTTTGATTGAGCGGATGTACCCGGCACGTTTCAGAATAACCGCTACCTGCTCAAGATACCGGGCAGAAACTTTTTGCCGTTCGGCAACCTGGGCAAGCGGCACATGATTCTGATCAGCATGCTCGGCGAGATCAATGAGCAGACGCACACCATATCTGCCCCGGGTTGATATTTTCATAAGGCTCCCTCCGCTTCTTCCATGGCCTCATACGCGTCAACCAGATCTGAAATCCTGATTGCATCTATACACTCCTGAATCTCGGTGTACAGCTTTCCCCACGTATAGCGTGTTTTGCATACGGATTCGGAAGAACAGGATTCCGATTCAAGACAGGCAACCGGCGCAAGCGGTCCTTCAACCGCTCGCAGAATGTCACCTACCGTGATGTCCCCGGCAGGTTTCCCGAGGCGATATCCACCCTGCGCACCTCGTACACCTGAAATTATTCCTGCTTTTTTAAGCGGAATAAAGAGTTGCTCAAGATACCCGTCTGAAATACCGGTTTCCGCCGAAATTTCCCGGGTGCTCACCAAGGTCTCCTCAGGCAAGAGGGCAAGAAAAAGTACTGCTTCGAGAGAATATCGTCCACGAGTAGAAATTCTCATGCTATCTCCTAGTTTTTTCGTTGTCTTAATAAACATACCGACACTTCAGGGGACGGTCAAGGATTTTTTCCGAACCGCCGGATTTCAGAAACGGCACACGAAATTTTTATTCTGTTCAAGCAGGTAAATACATGATATTTTTATTGAACAGACACCCATACCATTTTGAGGAGGTGGTCATGCCCAGAGGAGAACAGGTGAACAGCATAAACCGGCGACTTATCATTATAACGGCAGTACTGCTTGCAATCAGTACTACCGGCTTTATTTTACCATTCATCATGAAAGAACGCATGCTTATAGCGGTTATCTGTCTTGTCTGCGGAATTCTGGGAGGATTCGTAAGTCTCGAACAACGGCTCGGACGCCTTCCCCCGGAAGCACACACCCTGCTTTCTGAATCCTGGTTCCAGGTATTGCTCCGTCCCCTGTACGGTGGCATTTTCGCCCTGGTAGCCTATGTACTTCTCCTTTCCGGCCTCGTTACCAGCGCCCTTTTTCCGGTATTCGTGTATCCCCCGCTGCCGGAAACAGGCATTACCAGCCAGTATTTTATGCTCTTCCTTACCGACACTGTACCGGCCGGCGGTCCGGATTTCGCGAAACTGCTGTTCTGGAGCTTCGCGGCAGGTTTTACCGAACGACTCATACCACAGATCGGCCAGAGAGGGGATTGACGATACTGCTACCAAAATTGTTGAACCATACTATGGACGGCAAACACAATACCAAACGATAGAATCGGAGTACTGATGCCATGAGTTCACGGCGAAAACCCGCAATGACACTACTGCACCACTTGTGCAACCGTGAAACTGTTTCCTATGTTGTGTTCGGACTTCTTACCACGATTGTAAACATCGGGGTATTTGAGTTTTTCCTTCTTGCAGGTTTGAACTATCGGGTGGCCAACCTTATTGCACTGATCACGGCAATACTTTTCGCATATGTTGTAAACAAGATTTTTGTATTCCGAACCAGAACAGAATTGCCGGGCGCGCTTCTCCGTGAATTCGGCCGATTTGTACTGGCACGCGGCAGCACCATGGTTGTAGACTGGTTTGGCCTGATACTGCTGGTAAGTGTCCTTGGCTTTTCAGAGCATACCGGAAAACTTTTCGTTACGGTCATTGTGGTTATTCTCAATTACGTATTCGGGAAATTCCTGGTGTTTCGTCACGTAAGACCCGGCACAGATGTTCCGGAGCCCGGTGAACAGACATCCGATTCTGCTGAGCACGGGTAATTTTTCAACAATTTTCGTAGCAGTACCGTTATGCCTTTTTACCGTCCGATAACATATCGCTGATTCAATGAATCGGCATGAAGCACCAGCGGTTCGTTGATGTCTTCGATTACCCTGATAACATTTCCCATGCGTTCATCATCCGGCAGGTAGGCACGAACATTGTTTTCAGCGCCCCGGAGATACTCCCGGTCGAGCACGGTTCCCTCCTTGTGCGGATACAGTGCGAGATAGAGGATGTCAAACTCGACGAGATCATTAAAAAAATGAGTACCGAGCGAAACGTCGGGAACAAAGTCGTCGCGCATTTCCACAATTTCACAGATACAGGCAGCACGGCTTATTTCCGCAAAGGTCACCGGAATCCCGAGCGATACCGAAGTGGTTCCCCAGCGGCCGGGACCGGCGAGGATGACTTTTTTCTCCGGATCCATCTGCCGCATGATGGTGCCGATACTGCGTGCCACCCGGTGTTTTTCCGGCGGAGGAAGCACGTCATAGGCATCAGACGGAATATAGATGAGTACGTCGGCAGTGATCGTCCGGCTCCGTCCGATGACGGTTCAGCTCTCAGAAGAAATGAGCGCCTTGCCGGGAATCCCGGGAAGCTCGGCCGGAGTGCCGGGTTTCCCCGCGGTCTGTTCAACACCGGACGGCTCCCGCGCTTCAAAGGGCCGGCATTGCACGATGTTGATGCGGTAGTCCTGGTCGCCGGTAAAGTTTACGGTGAACTCGATATCCACCGGATGTGCGTACGAGACCTCCAGAGTCGAAAGAATACGGGACATATCCGCAGCAAAGGCGGTTTCTTCCAGAAGCCCGTCGAAGGTGACGAACCAGCTTTTTGTCTCCATGTCCCGGGTCGCCACAAGGGAAAGCTCGGCAGGCGTTGAATCCGCCGAAAGATCGTGAAAGTCCGCCGCCGCAAGCTGGTTCGCTTCGAGATCGATAACATCCACCCGCTTTTGCGAAAACTTGCGCACCGCGTCTATGCCGCTTTCCGGGCGGCGGGACACCGCGTTCAGCGCGGCGATCCGGGTGTAGTCGTCGTCAGAACGGTCAACCGCGCGCGTACCCATACCGTAGACGATACGGATAACACCCGCCTTGGGGTCGATGGATGGATGCCAGACGTAGGGGTTGCGCGAATAGCCGACACCGCCGACAGCCGGGAAAAAATACTGCCCGTGGAGATCACCTGACACCCGCTGGATGAGCAGTGGCATCTGTTCGTCGCGGTCGAGGATGCCGAGCTGAGCGCGGTACCGGAGGGCCTTTTCACTGAGCGTACTCGCGTAGATGGTCTTGATGGCGGTGAGAAGGTTTTCCAGACGGCGCTCACGGGATCCCTGATTCGGGCAGAAGACGCTTTCATATTTCCCGGAGAAGGCATTACCGAAATTGTCTTCGAGAAGACTGGATGAACGGACGATGATGGGAGACTGACCGAAGTAGTCGAGCATGTCCGAAAGATTCGCGACAATTCGCGGAGGAAACGATCCGGTGAGGATGACGCGGCGCGCGTACTCGGCGACCGAGAGGAATGCGTCAATATCCTTTTGCTGCTGGCGGATCCACCAGCAGCCGTTGACAACCATGTAGGTGTAGTATACGTCGGCGCCCACATAGAAGGAATCGTGCACCTCGATACGGTCGCGCACCGGATTTCCGGATTTTTTTACCATGGCGCGGGCAAGGAGCATGCCGGTAGTCTTTCCTCCCACAAGCCCCGTGCCGATCATGCGCCGGGCTGTATCGATAAGATCATCAATGGAAAAATACTCCCGTGCGAGGGCGAGCATTTTCTCGTCGCGTGAAATAACCATTCGCAACAAACGGTCCAGACAGTGGCCAGTCGTTTCATGGTCCGCACCGGATTGGGAAAGCTGAATCGCTTCCTGGAAGTTCCTGATCCATACATCCTTGTCGCCGAAAGAGTCGGTTCCGGCCTGGAACGGAGAAAAAGACAGTATCTCGGAATTAAGCGCGCTGTTCGTTACCGGAGAATACACACTTCCCTCTTCCTTGTGCAGCATGTGCATGGTCCGTGAATGGCGCTGCTGAACCTTGAGCGGATGGAGATAGCGTGTCCCCTCATAGGAGTACACGTCAAGAATGACCTGCGCGGTTTTGTGGATTGGAGAAAGCGCATTATCCGAATGCTCCTGCCGCATGACACCGAAATAGGCCAGCGCTTCCATGTCCAGAAGGTATGGACAGGTAAGCATGAAAAAATTCCCGAGCATACGGTCGGAAAACCAGATTTCGGAAAGCTGACTGAGAGAATCAAAGATGTAATAGCCGCCGCGGCCATTCTGTTTTATAACAGAATGAATAGCGGTTATAAAAGGTTCAAACCCGTCCTCCGCATTGAGCTCGTGAAGCTGCATGGACGGAAATTCCTCTGTCTTCACCAGCGGTTCATGACCGGCAAACCGGAAATAGACGAGATGCTGCCCGCGCCTCTCCGCCGCACGCGCATAGAAGTCCACATAATAGCGATATTCTTCTATTGTATTAACCTGCCAGACTATGTTGTCACCGGGAAGAAGTCCCCGCAGGATTTCATCGAGCCCGCTGATTCCCGTGGAAAGATTGTAGTAATTATACGCCACCGCCGGTACCTCCCGGATTCACCTCAGAGTAAAATCATGGTATCATGAATACGCACAGACCGGAATAAAAAAAGTACGGAGTATCGAAATGAACCGTTTTCTTTCATATTATGTTTTCAAATTTTCTTTTGATCTCATGCTTGTTTATCCGTTTTATGTTCTCATCTTTCAAAACCGGGGACAGGGAGAAACCGCCATCGGATGGCTTCTCGCGCTGTGGTCGGCAAGCGTCGTTATCCTCGAGTTACCCATGGGAGTACTTTCAGACCGAATCAACCGGAAACATATGCTTCTTGCAGCCGCCCTTACCAAGGCTGCCGCCTTTACCCTCTGGATCACGGCACACTCCTTCGTGCTCTTTACCGTCGGATTCATTCTCTGGGGATTATCCGAAGCACTCCTGTCGGGGACGGAAGAAGCCTGGCTCTATGAAAGCCTTGTAGAGCGGGGAGAAGGCGACGACTATCAAAAGATCAAGGGACGCGGATCCTTCTGCGCATCGGTGGCAATCGGAACAGCCTCCATTCTCGGCGGTATCGTTATACAGTCCGGCGAAACGATTATTCTTGCACTTTCCGCCTTCGCCTGTCTGATCTCTGCCGGAGCCATTCTCTTTTTTGGAAACCCGCCCCGGACTGGCGGCCCTGACGATGAAGAAGAACCCGACGGAAAATTCATTCCGATGGTCAAGAACGCTTTTTCGGACATTGTTCATTCTCGCCGTCTTCTCATCCTCACGGTTTTCGCAACTTTCATTCTTCTGCTTTCCGGACTACTGGAAGAATGGGACCCGATTTTTCTCACATCACTCGGCATCACCCCGTTCTACCTCGGGGTATGGCTTGCCGTACGATATGGATGTGAATCCCTCGGCGCATTGATTGCCCATCGCACAAACCATCTTCTTCCGGGAATCCGGTCACTGATCGTGGTTGCGGTTGTCGCATCTCTTGCCCTTCCCACGCTCGGCTATTTCCAGAGTCTTATGCTCCTTCCCCTGTACGGGCTATACTACGCCGTCTATGCCATGCTCGCCGTGCAGACCGAAGGACGGATGCAGGACATACTGCACGGTAGCCGCCGCGCAACGGTAATGTCCGTTAAAAGCCTTATGGACAATGTGCTCGGTATTTTAATGATTCTCGTAACCGGCTATTTCGCAGATGCTGCCGGCTGGCCGGCTGTCTGGATGGCTGCCGGGGTGTATGTATTGGTACTCAGTGTGGTGTTGTTTGCTTTTGCCGGGCAGAAAAAATCCTCTTCAGGAATCAATGAGCACGTTATATAACGCGACTTTGTTTTTTGTCCCGGTTTTCCAGTACATGCTGTTCACGTGGTTACTGCTACCAAAATTGTTGTAGAAAAAAGCAGCAATGATATGTAGGATATAGTATCTAATGGAGGGAAAGTAACATGAGTACATCATTACCTTTGGCATTCTGTGGAATAAACTGTGAAAAATGTCCGGTTTTTATTGCCACAACCACAAACAACTTCGAACCACTGAAGGATTTTGCAGCGACAGGCGCAAAAAAATGGGGTGGCCCAGAATCATTTTTCATGGGATTAAAGTGCTGGGGCTGTCAGCAGGATGAGAAACCAAGAATGGAACATTGTTCAAAATGCGAAAAAAAAAGAAGTGCGGAAAAAAAAAAAAAGGAAAAAAATGATTTTTTTTTGTTTTTTTTTTTTTTTGTTTTTTTTTATT
>CAZVEL010000341.1:0-1828 GCA_964626305.1 uncultured Treponema sp.
TGGAATCAGGCAGTATCCACCGATAATACGAACTTCTTCCCGTAAAAACCGGATCGAGTTCATCGTAATATTGCTGAAACAATCTGCGTTCGGGAGCACTTACGCAGGACACCAGGGCTAAAAGCAATATCATGTGAAGCAGTAATAATTTTCTCATAAAGACCTCTACAGCAGCGGAGACAGAATCCGCATGATCCTTCCCAAAAATTTCTGAAACACCGGCATCTTTACCACGACTTCCTCGGTTATTTCCTCGCAAGCTTTCAGGGTATTCAGGAAATCACGCTTTATCGCCGCAATAGTCTCCGTTTCATACAACCATACGCCGCATTCAAAGTGAAGATACAGACTCCGGAAATCCATATTGATGGTTCCAACAACCGCGTACCGGTCGTCCGCTACAAAACATTTTGAGTGAATGAATCCGGGCGTATACTCATAAATTTTCACACCGCATTCAATAAGCTGACGATAATACGCGCGAGTCGCGGCATGAACGAAAAAATTGTCTCCCCGGTGCGGTGTAATGATACGAACATCCGTACCGCCCTTTGCGGCAAGGGAAAGAGCAATGGTCAATTCATTATCAATTATAAGATATGGCGTGGTAATATACAGATAGTCTTTCGCCTGATGAATCAGTGTCAGATAGACATTCTCACCCACGGATTCCCCGTCCATGGGGCGATCTGCAAAAGGTTGCACAAGACCGGTCGCGCCCGAAAGCTCGGATTGGGTGTCCGGCCGGTACTGGAGGAAATTCCCTTTTTCTCCCTTCAAATACTCCCACATCCCCAGGAACATGACCGTAAAGCTCCAGGCGGCATCACCCTCAAGAAAGATTGCGACATCTTTCCAGTGTCCGTACTTGTCCACACGGTTTATGTATTCATCTGCGATATTGATGCCGCCGGTAAAAGCCACGCGGCCATCTATCACGGTAATTTTTCGATGATCCCGGCTGTTCATATAGGCAGAGAAAACCGGACGGATCGGATTGAACACCGCGCATCTGATTCCTCGTTTTCCGAGTTTGCGCGCGTATCCGGCGGGAAGCGTTTTCATGCATCCGTAATCATCATAAATAACCCGTACATCAACCCCGGCGGCAACCTTGCGCTCAAGTACTTCAAGAACAGTGTTCCACATTTCACCGGGTTCAATAATGTAGTATTCCATGAAGATATATTTTTCTGCCTTCTCCAGTTGCTCAAGCAGCCGCCGAAATTTTTCTTCGCCGGTTGGAAGAAATTCTGTCCGGGTATTAGCCCACAGGGGACTGAAGGCATACCGGTGGAGATACCGGCCCTGGTGCCGGGCAAGCGAGTCCAGAACATCATCCAGCAAAGACCCGTCTCCCGGGGCAGGAAGTTCAAGCTCGGGAAGCGCCGCGCAAATATGTTCTGTCATGGCATCAAGAGTACGCCGCATTTTCCGGGCTAGCCGGTCAGTACCCCAGAAAAGGTAAAAAAGCGCACCGAACACCGGAAAAGCCAGAATGAGAACCATCCAGGCCAACTTGTACGCCGGATTGTCCCGACTGCTCAGTATCCAGAGAGTTACCGTGACGGTAATTACAATGGTAACAATATAAAATGCGAAGAAACTCTTTTGTAATGCGGTTACTGCAAAACCAATAAACCCTACCTGAAGGGTCAGCGCCAACAACACCGGCGCCAGGCGGGACAGAAGCAGTCGTTTTCTTTTGCGGGGAACTCGTCCTCCGGCGACTTTGGCCATACCGACAGTATAACACAGATACTGCTACCAAAACTGTTGGAAAATCCGGAAAAAAAAGCTCCCGGACAGGTTCCGGGAGCCTTGCGCA
>CAZVEL010000342.1:0-3741 GCA_964626305.1 uncultured Treponema sp.
TGAGCCGGCTCATAATCCGGCTAGAAGAGGAGCAGGGCGTCGCGCTTTTTGAACGGGACTCCCGCAAGGTTGACCTCACCGAAGAAGGAAAACTCTTCCGCGAATTCGCCCGGGAAAGTGTGTTTCGCAAAAATGATCTCCTCCACCGTTTTGCTTCCCGGAGCGAACGCCCGGGCGGGATTTTGCGCATTTACGCCTCTGTTACCGCCTGCTATTCCATTTTGCCACCGCTTGTGGAAGCCCTGTCCGAGGAGCACCCGGAAGTCCGGCTCTCCATTGACACCGGAGACCCGGCACCGGCGGCGGACGCGGTCCGGGAAAACCGTGCGGACATCGCCATCTCGGCCCTGCCTGACGGCGGGTTTGAGGACCTCCTGTCCCATTCAGTCCGGAAAACCCCGCTCGTCTTCGCTGCGGCAAAAAATGGACCCTATGGCGCGCTCGCCCTTCCGTCTGCCTCTATCGATACGGAACCGTCCAGAGAAGAAACCCGACGCATGGAGCAGGTGCTATCCAGCGCGCCCCTCATATTGCCGCGTACCGGTCTCGCCCGGTACCGGTTTGACCAGTGGGTACAAAAACGCCGGACAGTAACCGGGGAGGCTTTTTACCCGGATATAACGGCCGAAACCGCCGGAAACGAAGCACTTCTTGCCCTTGCCCGCCTCGGCGCTGGCCTTGCGCTTGTTCCCCGGCTGGTTCTGGAAAACTCCCCGTTCGCGGAAGGCCTTGTCCTCTACCGCGCGGGAAGAGATTTCGGCGAATACGATATCGGTTTTGTACAAAAAAAACAGGCGGAATCTCCCGCGCGGGAAGCACTCCTTGCCGCCGTTCATACCCTTATCCGGAGAATTTGGCCCCATGAGTAAGGTGATTTTTTTCTTTGACAACGCGACCATTGAAACCCGCGACACAAAGATCCTGCACAACATTACCTGGACCATCCGCCGGGGAGAAGCATGGCTTCTTACGGGAGGAAACGGCTCGGGTAAAAGCGCCCTTGCCGCGAGCCTTACCGGACAGCTCGATATTCTGCAACACGGCAGGGCCCCGAGTCCGGAACCGGCCCTCCCCCGGACAGCACTCGCGTCGTTTGAAGAAGCCGCCCGGCTCCTCCGCGAGGAACGATACCGCGACGACTCCGACTTTGTGGAAGGTGGGATAGATCCGGGAAGAACGCCGGCGGATCTTTTGCAGCTCGAACACCCGGAACGGCATCCTGCAGTTCTTCAGTGCGGCATTACGAAGATACTCCATCGGGGACTCAAATATCTTTCCACCGGAGAAATCCGCCGGACGCTCCTTGCGAAAACACTCGCAAGCCCGGCGGAAATACTAATCCTCGATGAACCCTTTGACGGGCTCGACACCCGAACTCGGGAAGAACTTACCCGGATAATTGAAGAAATCGCCACAGATACGTCACGGACGATAATTATCGTCCAGGATCGGGAGGAGGGTATTCCGGAAGCGGTTTCCCGGGTGCTATCGCTCGAAAACGGGACCATCGCTTTTATGGGCAGCAGGGCAGAATTTCGCGAACACACCGCGGCGCAACAAGTCGCCGCAGACCGGCGGACCGCAGCGGCACAACAAGCTGCCGGATCGCCTCCGGCAACCGAGCTCCCCGAGGGACGCAGGTTTGAAGAATCAGGGGATACGCGCACACCTCTCGTCGAAATGAACAAGGTGACCGTTGAATGGAGCGGAAACAGGGTTCTCGACAACCTCAGCTGGACACTTTTTCCCGGTGAACACTGGCTCATCCGCGGACCAAACGGTTCGGGAAAAACAACCTTCCTTGAACTCATTACCGGCGACAATCCCCAGGTGTTCAAGAATGACGTACGCCTGTTCGGACGTCGGCGGGGTTCCGGTGAAACAATCTGGGAAATAAAGGCGCGGCTCGGCATCGTCTCCTGGCGGATTCATCAGGAATACCGCATGACCGGAGATCTCGATCTGGAGGGGGTGCTTCTTTCCGGCCTCCACGACTCCATCGGCCTCTACGAAAAACGGACCGACGAACAGCGTCGGCTTGCTGCGAAGTGGCTTTCACTCGCCGACCTCACCAAAAAGCGCACCGCATCCTTTTCTTCCCTTTCCTACGGTCAGCAGCGGGCGGTACTCATTCTGCGATCCGCGATAAAACGCCCTCCCATCCTTATTCTGGACGAACCCTGTCACGGGCTCGATACGGATCATCGAGACTTTGTCCTTGCCCTGCTCGAACGGATCGCCGCAACAGGGACATCCACCCTGCTGCACGTTACCCACGACCCGGCGGAAGTGCTCCCCTGCGAAAAGCATATTCTCGAGCTTCGCCCGGGCGAATCGCCCATGTGGTCCATTATATCCCGGAAGTAAAAAAATACGTATTTTCACCGTTTCGTGATATGCTTCTACACATGAAAACAACTATTTCAGAACGACTCGAACAGCAAATGGCCTTTTTGGTGGAAGTTGAAAAACTCAAAGCGGTATACCGACAGAATATGGTTACCGACCTGAGCCGGAATGAAAACAGCGCCGAGCACTCATGGCATGTCGCGCTCATGGCAATGATCCTTGCGGACAGTGCCACGGATCCCGGAGTAGACCCGATACAAGCCATGAAGATGCTCATTCTCCATGATATTGTGGAAATTGATGCGGGAGACGTTTCCCTCTACGACGTACAGGGAAACATCGGAAAAGAGGAACGGGAAGACCGTGCCGCCGAACGTATTTTCGGCCTCTTGCCACCGGACCAGAAAAATGAGTGCATCGCACTCTGGAAGGAATTCGACGAGCGGAAAACACCCACCGCCCTTTTTGCCGCCGCGCTCGACAACATGCAGCCGGTGGTGAACCATTACGCATCCGGCGGTTACGGCATAAAAAACCGCGACCTGAAGACGCGGCAGATAATCGAGAAGAAACAATTTATCGCGGAAGCGTCCCCGGAGCTCTGGAAGTTCACCCACAAGACCATCATGCAGAGTGAAGAAGCCGGGTTTTATTCTCCGGACTGACCGAGCAGGTTTTTCCGCATGTGTTCCAGGAGCTCTCCGTACTGTTCATACGCGGGGATTCCCGGGAACTGCGCAGCGATACCAGCCGGAGAGCGGAAAAGCGCGCCGGTATCGGCTTCCTGAATCATTCCAAGATCATTGTAGGAGTCTCCGGCGGCCATTACCTTCAGGTGTATGCCCTGAAGCGCACGAACCGCCATCTTTTTACCTTCTTCCTGCCGAAGCGCGAATCCGGTAATGGTACCGTCTGCCGCAACTTCCAGCGTGTTGCAAAAAAGCGTGGGGTAACCAAGCTTTTTCATGAGCGGCTGCGCGAACTGGGTAAACGTATCAGAAAGAATGATAACCTGCGCTTCCGCACGCACGGTATCGATAAACTCGACGGCACCAGGAAGCGGATCCATCGAACCTATTACGCCCTGGATATCCGGTAACTTCAACCCTTTCTCGTGGAGAATGTCCAGCCGGAAGTTCATGAGCTTTGAGTAATCGGGTTCGTCGCGGGTTGTCCGCGTCAGATCCGGAATTCCGGTCTTTTTGGAAAACTCTATCCAGATTTCCGGAACCAGCACGCCTTCAAGATCAAGACAGAGAACGTTCATGCCTTATTCCTTTATTCCCGCATGATACTCCTGCACCGACTTGACGACTCCGCGTCCGCTCCGGGCAGCTTCTATACCCCGTCCGGCCGCTGTTGCCGCGGCAAGAGTCGTTATGTAGGGAATCC
>CAZVEL010000343.1:0-2652 GCA_964626305.1 uncultured Treponema sp.
TGTATTACTGAACGTTGCCATTATTTCCACAGCGCTGGCCGGCATCGTGAAGGTTGCCGTGTCGCCGTCCGCGCTAATTGTTGAAGGCGCTATCGTCACACTATCCGCACTCAACGCTACACGGCGGCCCTCGCCAAGGGATGCTGTCAATGTAATGGTTGTGCCTTCTGTGGCTTCATTCACACTTTCCGTTACTTCCTCCGTGCCGGCCGCGCCGCTCGGTGTTATGCTTACCGGGTAGAGCGTCGACGGGATGTCGCTGAAAGTTGCCGTTACTTCCACGGCTTTTGCCGGCATGGTGAAGGTTGCCGTGTCGCTGTCCGCGCTAATTGTTGGAGGCTCTATCGTCACACCATCCGCACTCAACGCTACACGGCGCCTGCGCCGAGGGAAGCTGTCAATGTGATGGTTGTGCCCTGCACGGCGATGGACACGTCGGCAACAACCGATTCGCCTTCCTGCGCATCTCCGGCAAAGACGGATACCGCGAACGTCTTGTCGGTATCGTCATCACCACTTGAACTGCTGCATGAAAAAATCATGGAAGCAACCACAGCGATAAGAAAAATCGCCCGAAGAACCTGGATAACTCTGGTCATCTGAACCTCCATTGGAATCCCGGATGTTTCAGATTTCACCGGGATCAACCGTTACTGTTTTATTGGTCGCGTTTTCTACAATGACAAACTCGCTGCCAGCAAGAAAGAATACCGTAACCGGAGAGAATGCGTACATGACGCCGGACGCCGGTCGAACCGCGAACGCGCCAAGGGACGCGAGAGCATAGGCCAGCACCTCGTTTTGGGAGTATCCGTCATAAGAAGTAAAATTATAGCGCGCTTGCGCGCCGAGCCCTGCCTCGAAGGGTCCCCCTCAAGCGCGAAAAATCAGCGCATCTCCGGTGCCCCGGAAACGCTAACGGAGTCTTCCCACACCGCGACTCCACCGAGCACGCCCAGTTCAATATCATCCGCAAAAAGCCAAGAACCCGCGGCAAACAACATTGGAAAAAATAGAACGGATTTGATTTTCATCATATTTTTCTTTGTACGTTTTTGTTGTTACCATTGTACACCCGGGTCCATGAACAGTCAAACAATTATTCAAATTCTCCAGAAGGGGAGAAATCCTGGATATACTACATCAGGGAAATCCATCTTCTTGACTTGATATATATCACGATATATACTTTTTACAGGAGGATGCTATGGAAACGGCAAAGCTTTTTCAGAACGGACGAAGCCAGGCAGTCCGGCTTCCCAAGGAACTAAACTTTTCCGGTAAGGATGTATACATTCAAAAGGTCGGGGACAGTGTTATTCTCTTCCCTAAAGACCGCGTCTGGGAAACCTTTCTGAATGGTTTACAAAATTTCTCGGATGATTTCCTGTGCGAAGGCCGACAACAACCGGAACAACAGAACAGGGAAGACGTATAATGTATCTCCTGGATACAAACGTCTCTATTTTTCTCATAAATAAACGACCGTTTCATGTGTTGGACCGTTTAAAGGGAGCAGTGAACCAGGGAATTACGATTTCCAGTATTACGGTCGCGGAGCTTCAGTTCGGCGTATATAACAGTCAGTATAAAGAAAAAAACAGGATAGCATTAACGGAATTTCTTGCACCGTTTACTATTATAGACTTTGATGACTCTGACGCGGAAACATACGGCAAAATTCGGGCATATCTCAAAACCCGTGGGATTATAATTGGTCCGTATGACATGCTGATCGCCGCCCAAGCCATTACAAAAGACCTTATTCTGGTTACAAACAATACCGACGAATTCATACGAATTCCCGGATTAAAGATTGAAGACTGGAAATAACTAAAATCCGCAACAGTCCTGCGGATTTTCTGCTAAATTCCGCAATTCTGTTGCGGTATTTCCTCGATTTCTTTTCAACAATTTTGATAGCAGTAGATAAAAAAACCGCTCCGGGAAGCCCAGGTACACTACGGCACAGAAACCGTCTTCTTGCCGTTGCTTCCTTCCGGATCTGGCGGAGTTGGGAAGGGGTTCCTTGCATAGGACCTGGGCTATCCGGAACGGTCAATCGTTCAGAACAGCATTAACTGTAAGTACGGAGAGAGGGGGATTCGCCCCTCGGTTCGAATCCCCAGTCCTCACTCTTTTCGAGTAAGCAAACCGCCATGTTGCTATAACGGTTTTCGTAAGTTGTACGGAGAGAGGGGGATTCGAACCCCCGGTACTCTCTCGAGCACACACGCCTTCCAAGCGTGCACCTTCGACCACTCGGACATCTCTCCAAATATCAAAAAACACGAAAACGGATTCGTTACTGGTTCGAATTCCCAGCTTTCCGTCTTTACACTGCGTAATTCCGTCATATTGCTATCACGGTTTTCGCAAGCAACACGGAGAGAGGGGGATTCGAACCCCCGGTACCTTGCGGTACAACGGTTTTCGAGACCGCCCGATTCAACCGCTCTCGCATCTCTCCAGGTGCGGCCTTTTTCATCCGCGGTGAAAAAAGGCTGTCACGAAGACAGCCTTTTTATGAGACTAAGTGGATTCGAACCACCGGCCTTCAGATCCGCAATCTGACGCTCTATCCAGCTGAGCTATAGTCTCGTATATTTCGCCGCTACCCGAGGGTGTCAGCTTTTACGGAGCAGGGGGGAT
>CAZVEL010000344.1:0-7648 GCA_964626305.1 uncultured Treponema sp.
AATCGCGGAGAGTAATGGCCATCAAAGAACGGTTCGTTATGAAAAATTCAGTTACAAAACCGAAAAATACTTTACTTACAATTCCCTGTATAGCGAATGGGCCGGTACTACCAGAGCTATAAGAATCGCGTAGTACAAAACCCGTTTCACCTGCAGGTGAAACGGGTTTTCAGTGTACAACTTTTTAACGAATTTGATCGTTATCAACGATGGGGAAGGCCTTGTGCTGTCGATAATTATTCCAACATTCAACCGGTTGCCCTATATACGTCCAACGTTGATTGCGCTGCTACGACAAAAAACGAGTGTTTCTGTCGAGATCATCGTGATTGATTCAGGATCTGATGACACCGGGGACATGATAAAAAACGAGTTTCCAGCTATCAGATATCATCATGTAGGACAGGAAAAAAACAGGGCTCTCCTCAGAAACAGGGGTGCAGAGCTGGCAACGGGAACACATCTTCTTTTCATGGATAATGACATGATTGCCCCCGAAGGATATCTCGAAGGGCATATACAGCATCTTGGGAAAAAGCAGAATGCGGTAGTGCTCGGCCGGCGACGTTCTCTTGAAGATTTCTCGGCGGATATTCCAGAGGTTCTCTATCGTGATTCTACGGAACTACTGTCCAGGCTTCCATGGCTTGCGGATGAACGGACGCAGGATCTTCTTGAGACCGGAGGAGACATTTCTTCTGTAGCGGCTCCCTGGCGGTTTTGTTATTCACACGGACTCTCTGTTTCCCGCGATCTTTTTTTTCGTGCCGGACAATTTGATGAACAATTCGGTTTGAACTGGGGTTTTGAAGATGTGGAACTTGGTTATCGCCTGTTTTTGTGTGGGGCCGAGTTTTTTATGCTGGATAATCTTGACGTGTACCATCAGCCGCATGATACACAAAGTGTTGGAAACAGGGATCAGGCTGATGTAAATCGTATAATTTTCCGGGATAAACACAACAGCGGACCTGCCGAAATGGTCTGTTGCTTCGGTCCAAATGTGGGTGAACTTCTGGCAACGGTGGAAGCGGCAGTTGCAGAAAATCCGGCCGATTTTATTCCTCCTTCCGATTTTTCTGAAGATCTTGTTCTTGGGTGCTATTTGTCACCATTTTATCAGGGGTCATGTACCAAAGCTTCTCTTGGGGTTTATTTACCCCCGAGCTTTCAGCCGGAAACCGTTCGGGTTGTGCGAGGTTTTTTTCGTCTACCGCATGTTGTTCAGTGTTTCATCCTTTTTTTTTGCTTCACGTAAAGTACAATCTATAACCTTTGATATGCTGTCATCAGACAGCAGGGATGAGCTATATCAATTAGGGATACTTCTGGGAATGGATCTTGAGGTCCGGGAATCAGCTGATACCCTTGAAGTAGCCATTACCAACGTCAGCATGAACCGGTTTTGGAATGTAATTCTGCCCGGTTTTTCCCAGCCTGAAGAACGATTATTCCTGATTAATATGGCACTTGCGTTGGATGCACGTGGGTTTCATATAATCCTTACAGACCTCGAAGGAAAGAACGACTTTTCCCATGAAGAAACCTGGTATTCCGGGGAACTGCAAAAAAAGCTGGATTCCATGAAACCCGGTTTGTACTGTTCTATTGGTGGTCGTATTGCTGTTACCATTAATGAATTGTTTGTCCTTGATCTGGAGTATCCTTTTCCGGGCAGTCTTATTCTAAATAATCAAGGCTTCGTAAAGAGTGATTATCTGTTTGCACCTGAGATATATATACCTCAGTGTACGAGTGTTTCTCAGGATGATATAGCATTGTTCACAGCATGGTTTGCTTTCAAAACCATGCTTGATGTAGCGGACTCCTGTCTTGTAGCAGATTCCTGTCTAGAAGAAAGAACCGATGATGTTTTTTTAGCTTTTATGATGAACGGGTTCCACGAAGACAATATTCCTGCGTTGCTGCAGGCGTTTCATGCATTAAAGAAAGAGAATGAATCATTACGCCTGGTTATCAAGGCCGCTGCGTTTCAACATTCCGCGGAAAATACCTATCCACAACATAATCAGAGCTCCCGGGAAATGAATCTTCAGGAAAAGATTACTAAAAACGAGTATGACCACTACATGCTCAAAGAAGCAATTCTTGAAAAGAATCTTGGTGCTTCCGTGGATATTATTACCGAGTCCTTGTCGGTACAGAATCGGGAAAAGCTATATGGAAATATCTGTGCAGCGTTGAGTTTGTCCTGCACCATGTTTATTGAGCAGGAAGCGTATGAAGCGTTTGCCCTGGGGGTACCCTTAGTTACACATAAAAATAAAAAGGTTCCGGTTCCTTTGAACGGGGCTTCTGCATTATTCTTTGTTGATGCCGAGTATCGCGAGGTTTCAGAAATCTTCAATCGAGTATTTCACGAGAGTGTCTTCGGGTATCTGGCATCCGAGGTCGATTCGGAATCGTTGGTATCGGTATTGAAAAACATTCCCGCACCAAAGAGTCCGCAGCAGGGTAGCGTGTTTCTTGAATCATTGTGCAGCTCTGCTGAAAAACGGCTTGATGAGCTCCTGATTATGCCGGAACAGGAGTTTGTAACTGACATGGAGGTGTTTGACGATGCTGTCAGTGATAATTCCAACATTTAACCGCTGTCAGTATCTGGAACGATCGTTGCTGACAATTCTGCTTCAGGAATGCTCACAACCGTATGAGGTTATTGTCATAGATACCGGCGATGATGACACGGAAACTGTTCTGTCAGAACGATTCTCGTGTGTGCAGTATTACAAGCGCGACAATTCTTCCAACCGGTCCATGATACGAAATCTTGGTGCAGAAATGGCACTTGGTGACATACTGGTTTTTATTGATAACGATATGCTGGTTCCCCCGGGCTATCTGGAAGCTCATTGTTCCGTTCATAAAGACAAAGAGAACGGAGTAGGGCTTGCCCTGCGAAGATATTTGCTCAAGGTATGTTGGGATAGTGTTCAGGGATATCGGTTTCTTGAAGATTTTTTACTCATGGAAAAGTGGCCCTGGATACGGGACCCGTCGGATCCAATACTCATGCAATATGTAACGAATCATACCGGGTTTGATGATGACTGGTTTCGTTGTTATTCCCACGGTCTTTCGGTTCGAAAGGATTTTTTTGAGGAGGCCGGCGGATTTGATCCGAATTTTGGGGAAAAATGGGGTCTGGAAGATGTTGAGCTAGGGTATCGACTGGGACGCATGGGCGCGAAATTCGAACTGCTGCAGGGAGTTGATGCATATCATCAGCATCACAATACCCAGGTTGAACAGAACCTGCTGCAGATGCATGAAAACTGGGATGTTTTTGCGCAAAAACACAGCAGCCCGGAAATTGAACTTATACATCGGTTTGAACAGGTATATGGACCAGTCCATATGATGCGAAAACTGCGGAAAGCCAATCCGGTCGATTACACATTGAAATCCTGCAAGGAAGATCTGGTGCTTGGATGTTACTGGTCAATACGTGAAGAATCTCCTGCAAAAAAGTTTCGCCTCGGATTATGCATGAATACGGAAAAAGAGCGCTATGATGCAATACGGATTGTATCGGCGTTCTTTACCTATGAAATTGTTATTCAGTTGGAAATACTCTATAACGCGTTAGCGGTCGGTAAAACAGTTGTGGTTGAAAAATACAATAAACAAAGTCTGGATGATCTGCAAAAAATACTTGCACTGTTATCTGTCGAAGCTGATCTGCGGGATACCGGAAACACTTTTTTGCTTGAACATGCAAAATTGGGAAAGCCAAAGTTAGTACGAATTACCATACCGGAAATTGATCAGCCAAGAGAACGTTTTTTCTTTTTTTCATTGGCTCTGTGGCTGGAAAACACGACACAATATCTTGTTGAAATTGAGGATTCTTCAAACAGGGAAGAGCTTTCAAACGAGGAATATATATATACCGGAAAAGACTTGGAACAGTTACAGGCCATGAAAGAACGCAAGCTGAAATTCGCTCCAGTCCGACATCTTATTTCAGAAGACGATCTGGATCAATTGAGGCAGAGTGATTTGGACAGAGAGATACTGGTAGTACGTAATACGGGATACTTGCTGAAGTCTGAGGAAGAATATCCATTCAGTCAAAAGGCCGCGGCAAATGCTTTTCAGGTTGTTGATGAGCAGGTTTACAGGAAAATGCTTTGGGGATTGAACAGCCCGGCGCCTGAGTCAACGTTCCTTCATGATGGCACCTCTCTGGGGGAGAAAAACATTCTTGTTTTTATGATGGGTGAATATTATCAGGAAGGAATGAATACTGTATTGGAATCATTTTCAGAACTAGTTGTAGAACACCCGGAGTGTACACTAACAGTAATAACCTACGATTACGAGTCAATTGCAAAGAAGGCGCAATACCTTGTAAATAAAGTGCTGTGGAATCTTATGTTTAACAAGAAAATACGTGAGCATGAGGTATCCGTTGCACGCCTTCGGGTCAATGCAGACGAGTTGGGATTAACAAATAACGTACACATTATTTCAGAGCCATTAACGCAGGATCAGCGTGGTGATCTGTATCGAAGGAGCAGTTGTGTTATCTCTGTTTCAACAGACTTGAATCCCGCTCCCGAAATTATAGAAGCAATCGGATTCGGGTTGCCCGTTGCTGTCGCCGAACAAAAAGTATCTGGTCTGGTAAATAAGACAGGGAACAGGATTTATACCGTTCCTTCACGGGCCGTAGACGTTTCGGATGTTCTGAATATTCCTTTTACTGCGGATGTGGCGGATTATTCAGCCTGGAGCTGCAGTTCGGTTGACTTGACCAATGCTTTGAGATCACTACTTGGTGAAAATGAATTCCCTGAGCCGGTTGTGAACGCGGTAGACGGAGAAAAATACATGCAATCGTTTGTTAGGGATTATCTTTCATGAAATATATCCAGCAGCTTGACGAATCCGATTGTGGTGCAGCCTGTCTTGCAATGGTTGCCAGGAATTATGGCAAGAGAATAAGCATAACGGAAGTAAGGGCTCTGGCCGGTACTGACACACTGGGAACGAGTCTTATGGGGATGAGTCAGGCCGCAACAAAGATGGGGTTTTCCGCGGAAGCTATGGAGGGCAAGAACGAATCCCTTGTGCCTCTGTTACCGACTCCGTTTATAGCACATGTCAATATTCCTGTTGGCGATATGTCCATTGACCATTATGTCGTAATTAAAAAAATAGGCAAGAAAAAGGTACTGGTGTACGATCCGGATCCATCTGTCAAAAAAAAATGGATGCCAATACAAGATTTTTGCAGTGTATGGACAGGATTTGTTCTGTTCCTCAATCCGAATGATACTTTTGCACCCAGCCGGGGAGAGGGAAACACGCTGGTAAAATTCCTCCCATTGTTCAAACCACATATAAAAACACTGGTTATGGCCGGCATAGCAGCCTTTGTCCTGGTCATTCTGGGAATACTCACGTCCCTGTACTTTCAATATGTTATTGACGAATTACTGTTTTCGGGAAGCAAGCTTACCTTGACTACCATGTCGATTGGTATGCTTGCCCTGACGATCATGTCTTCATTTCTTTCTTTGAGCAGAAGTCTTTTGTTAACACATTTTTCGTTCAAAGTTGATTTGAAGCTGATTTTTTCCTATTTCCATCATGTCTTCAGGTTGCCGTTGAGCTTTTTTGAGTCACGAAAAACCGGTGAAATATTGTCCCGCATGGATGATGCACGAACAATCCGCTCCGTGCTTTCTGAAACAGTTCTTTCAGTGATCATGGATGTTGTAATGCTCGTTTTTATTGGACCGGTGCTTTTCCTGATGAACTCAACGTTGTTCTTCATTCTTCTTGTAACGGTGCCATTAACCAGCGTGCTTTTTTTCATTTTTTCAAGGATCTTCCGGAAAATATTCAAGGAGATGAAAATCAAGGAAGAACTGTTAAGCTCATATATGGTTGAAGCGATAAATGGTAGTGCCACCATTAAATCCCTGAATGCGCAGGAACAGGTATTCGATGAATTTGAAAAGCGTACCATGGATTCAGTATGGACCGGTTGGAAAGCCGCCCGGCTTGGAATGTTGCAAGGGCTGATCGGCGGCATAATCCAGGGTGTCGGGAGCGCACTTCTGTTCTGGTTCGGCAGTATGTACATCATGGATGGTATTTTTACAATCGGAACACTGATCAGCTTTAATGCTTTGTCCGGATATTTTATGGGCCCGCTTGAGCGGCTTATAAATCTTCAGGCAACACTCCAGGAAGCCTTCGTTTCAGCGGATCGCCTTAAGGAAGTTCTTGATCTTGAGCAGGAAGGATCGGAAAATACAAGATTGTTAAAACCTGAAAGTTTTTCCGGGCATATTGAAATACGGGATCTTACGTTTCGATATGGAAGCCGTGAAGCTCTGTTTGAAAATCTGGATCTTGAGATCAAGCCGGGACAGTGGGTTGCCTTTGTTGGCCCTTCAGGAAGCGGGAAAACAACAATAGCGAAACTGCTTTTGAAAATGTATCTTCCGGAAAAAGGAAAGATGCTTCTTGACGGAAATGATATTGCAGACATAGACGCTCCGCATCTCAGAAGTAAAACAGGATACGTCCCCCAAGATATCTTTATTTATTCGGGAACCGTTGCAGAAAACATTTCTCTCCACAAGCCGCAGGCAAGTTTTGAGGAGATAATGCAAGCGGCAAAAGATGCGGGTGCACATGAGTATATTATAAAACTTCCGGAAAAGTATGATACAAAGCTTGGAGAACGGGGTTCAAGTTTATCCGGTGGTGAGCGACAACGACTGGCGCTGGCCCGTGCCATGATGTGTAATCCGGAGATGATGATTTTTGATGAGGCAACAAGCAACCTGGATACCATTTCAGAACACTTGATCCATGAAACAATCGCATCCATGCGCGACAAGAAAATAACTACGATACTTATCGCTCATCGGCTTTCCACCGTTGTAAAGTGCGACAATATAATCGTTATGGACAAAGGAAATATTATTGAGCAGGGAACCCATGCAGAACTATTAAAAAATAAAAAGCTGTATAAGTCGCTGTGGGACGGTATATCAGTATGAAGATGCTCGATCAAAACAGGATGAAAAACAGCCGCGGTTTTTTTGAGTGCAAACCCTCGGGTGCAAATCATATATATATTCTCAGTATGGCTGCTATGATAGTTGGCGGGCTTGTATGGGCTTTCCTTTTCAAGGCAGATGAAATTCTTCGAGCAGATGCAATGCTGCGCCCAATACAGAATGTTTCAGTTGTTACTACCTTAACAACTGGCGAGCTGCTTGAGAAATTCTATCAAAACAATCAAGAGGTTGCTGCTGACGACTTGTTATGGAAGACCGATACAAAATCGCAACAGATTAGACTGGACAACCTCTACAGTGATCTGGCACAGACAAACCAGAGTATTAGAAATTTCAGTTTGTTCTTGTCAAGTGTGACAAGTGGACAAAACTTGATACGCAAGAAAGATAAAGAAGCCTGGCTCCTGGCAGAATCATATTTTTCTGATAAAAACAGGCAGATAAGAGAACTTAAAATGCTTTCTGAAGAAATCGCACGTGAAAAAGAGAATCCAGAGTATCTTCAGGTTCCAAAGAAAATACGGGATATGGAAGATGAATATGCGAGGTTGGACATGTCCTTTTCCCGCTGGAAAACAGAC
>CAZVEL010000345.1:0-4444 GCA_964626305.1 uncultured Treponema sp.
CCCAGTAACAGTCAAGATACGTTCCGGCTGGGACGACATGCAGCTCACCTGGGAGAAGGCGGCAAGAGCGGCTCTTTCCGCAGGTGCTGCCGCTATTACCCTTCATCCAAGAACAAAGACACAGGGATATGAAGGGAAAGCCTGTATTGCGCTGATCCGCGAGCTGGTACGTCTGGTTAACGCCGAATATCCCTCAATTCCCGTATTCGCATCTGGAGACCTTTTCAGCCCGGAAGACGCAAAAAAGACGCTCGAGACTACCGGCTGCACGGGAATCATGTTCGCCCGCGGCGCTTTGGGAAACCCCTTCATTTTTACCCAGACCATTGAATACCTTACAACCGGCACGTACACGGATGTTCCCGCGGAAAAGCGTATGAAGGCGGGTTGGAAGGAGCTTGCGGATCTTGTCCGGGATTCCGGTGAAAACGCGGCATGCCGCATCATGAGGAAACGGTTCAGTGCTTATTCGCGCGGTATTCCAGGCGGGGCCGCCCTTCGCGCCGCACTGGTGCAGGCGCAGACGATAGAAGAATACAGAGCCATTCTCGAACGAGCGGGAATCAATCCGGTCTGACAACGGCTTTTACTTGCAAAAACGACCGCACCCCTCTACAATAAATCATGGCCATTCTGAGCAGAGTCCTTGAGCTCCTCCAGGGATTCCTTGAATCCATATTCGCCTCCTCGTCTCCTGAATACAAAAAAAAACGTCAATTGCGCATCATGGCCCAGGAACTCAGACATATGGACCCTCCACTTTATCACTATCCCGGAGTTCTTTTACCCGCTTTTGCCACATCCCTTTATCAAATTTATCAGTTTCTTGAACCGATCAGAACTCTCTTTTCAGAAACAATTACCAGTCCGGATCACAGAACCGCTCAACAACACCGGGACTATCTCCTTGAGCTGGCCATGACCACTGAACAGCGAAAAATCAAAGAATCTCTGTCCTTCACCTCCCGTGCGGAGGCCCTGGTCGCTGGAACACAAACACCGGAATATATAATTGAGGAGCAGGGGCGGCGATTCTCCCAGCTTGTCAAATCGCTCGACTCCCCCTCTTTTAATCAGGCAGGAGTACTTCTTCAGAAGCTCGATTGCCTCAACGACTTTTGCTCATTCGATTACAACAATTTTCTGTCTCTTTTCGATCCCGCATTCAAAACGCATTCAGGCCTTGAAACCTCGGTCGAATCTCCCCGATTTCATTCGGTTGAAGTTGCAGAAGCAGTTCCGGTACTGCTGGATTTTTATTACGTTCTCTCGGTACTTGATCTTTCCACACCAGTAACAGATATTGTCTCGATACTGGAAGCAAAAAAAACAGAACAACCCCTTGGAGAAGAAGTACGCGGAAAAATGGCGAGAATCTTCCAGGCCGTTGCCTGGCTCGTTACCAGACAATTGAGCCGGGAACACCTTCTTGCAATCATCCGGATCACAAAGGAAGATCCTGAATTCGAACCCGAACAATCCAAACCAGCAAATAACTATATTACTGCATACAAAGAACGTTTGACCGAGCGTTTTCATAACGATTCGAAAAAACTGCTCAAGCAAAAGCAGGAAGATGAAATGGAAGCACTTATCCGTGAAACATTCGGAGACCTGCCGCTTGAAACAATTAACGGGTATAACGAAGCAACCAACACACTCCTACAGGAATTTACGGTTCTTTCTCTTGAATGGATCAAGCCGCTCCAGATAATTAAAACATTTTCACGACATTACTTTGATGCTCATTTTAAAATTGTTCTCAAATCGGTAATTGTGGAAGGCTATTTTACCAACAGATCCTTGCAAAGTGCACTATCCTCCGCATATTATTACTGTGAATCGATTCCGTCTAAATTGGCCGAATTTGAACAGCTCTTCGAAGACAAAGAGCCCTGCAGCATTAAGGTTGTTACCGGCTATCTGACCGAACTCGAAAAGGGGATGGATTTTGAAAAACCGCTCCGCAAGATGGTTGAAAACATGAACAACCTTGCGCGTACACTTGTGCAGGACTCGGTGAACAACTTTGCAAATGCATTCAATTTTGCCACATTGCTTCTGGAAGACAACAAACGGTCTGTGCCCGAAACGGTAACCAATGTCCGGACGCTTTCCGGTTCATCCAAGAATATCGATTCATTCCGCGCTCTTGAGAAGGAAATTGGAGTTTTTCGCAATTTTCTTGAAATAATGAAGAAATATGCTATAGTGGGAACGTTATCTGGTTCTGCCAGCGTTACTGCTGAAACGGAGAATTGACACTATAATGGCAAAGGCAAAGGAAAACAGCGCTGCGGAAGCCTCGTTGGAAAAACAGATCTATGATTTGCGTCAGCTGCTTGAAATTTCGAAAAGCCTGAATTCGGTTATCGATTTTACTTCCCTGATAGACGCCCTCCTATATACCTGCATGGGGCAGATGAAGACGCTCGGGGTCGCGATTTTCACCAAAAAGAACTTTGACGCAACCTGCTTTCAATTAAACAGGAACTATTACGGATTCGAACTCGATAACGATCATGACTATTCAATACCAGAGGATCACCCTCTTATCAAAAAAATGACCGAGCTGAATTCCTGCATGACAATTTCAGACATCAAGAAGGCGAAAATTGCGATAGACGAACCCATCAACGGACTCATATCCCTGGAACCGTCCCTCATTGTTCCCCTTAAATCCAGGAACCATGTAAACGGCCTGCTCGTTCTGGGAGAGCAGATTACCACTGAGCCCTATTCCGACTACGATAAGGAACACATCCTCAACATCGCTTCGCTTGCTGCTATCGCCATCAGTAATGCTGCGCTCATCGAGATGACAACGACCGACATGATGACGCACCTTAAGCTGAAACATTATTTTTATACAGTACTGCTTGAAAAACTTGAACTTAGTGAATCCCAAAAAATACCCCTCTCGGTGCTCATGCTTGATATCGACTTCTTCAAACGGTTTAACGACACATACGGCCATGCCTGCGGAGATGTCGTTCTCCAGATGGTCGCATCCGTCATTCAGCAAAATACCCGGAACCAGGATATGGCGGCCCGGTACGGTGGGGAAGAATTCGTCGTCATGCTTTGCGACACACCCGATACCGCCGCAATCAAAATTGCCGAACGCATCCGAAGTTCGATAGAGAACCTCGATATTCTCTACGAAGGCCAACATCTTAGCCTGACCATTTCGGTCGGAGTAGCCGAATACAACCCTGAAATGGACACATCAGCAAAACATCTCGTTGAACGTGCCGACAAAGCGCTGTACGAGTCCAAACAAACCGGCAGAAACCGTGTTACTCTTGCAAAATTATCATAGAATCCCGTTTCCCGCTTGCCGAAAAGTGCTTCCAGCTGGTAAGTTTCTGGTATGTCATTACTAACAGCCGCAAGAAAACCATTTCGGTACGAATTCAAAAATACCGCCCTCATACTCATCGGGTTGAATCTGCTTGTTTTTCTCCTGACCAGCTCAGCGCCCGATCTTGTCCGCCTCCTGTCCATGAATCCCCTCTACGTAACTCGTGGAGGATATTTCTGGCAGGTATTTACCTATCAGTTTGTTCATGGCGGAATCGGTCATCTCCTTTCCAACATGATCGGCTTGCTGTTTTTCGGAATCGCGGTAGAGCGCAAGATTGGTTCCAAAGAATTCCTTCTGCTCTATCTGCTTTCCGGAACCTTGTGCGGTGTACTCTCCCTGCTCGTGTATCTCGCCACCGGAGTAACCTACGTGTTTCTCATGGGCGCTTCAGGCGCGGTCTTCGCCATTCTTCTTGCCTATGCCATCCTCTATCCCCGCTCGATAATTTATCTGTGGGCAATTGTTCCGATTCCGGCACCGGTCCTGGTTATCGGCTACGCGGCTCTGGAAACCATGCATCTGTTCGGAGGCGTTAATACCGGTGTTGCCCATGCAACCCACCTGATCGGGTTTGCGGTGTCCTGGGTTTATTTCCTGATCCGGTTCGGAATCAATCCGATACACGTCTGGTTCGGAGGACGGAGATACTAACAGTATGAAAGCAATCGCTGGCGTTTGTTTTCTTTTTTGTTGCGCGATCCTCTCTCCGGAAAATCCCCGTATTTTACGTGCACCGGTATGGATTTACCTGGAGCCCGTTCCCGGCACCTTTTCCGAACCACCGGCGGAGAAAAACCCGCCCATTGAAGAAATAAATGAAATAGCCCGCTTTATCCTTTCCGGAATGGCCGCCGGCTGGAGTTTTTCCTATGTTCCCTCCGACCGCCGGCGTAACGTACAAGAGGAATTCACGCTTTCACCCGTATTACCATTACAGGAAGCTGATCCGCGCTTTTCCATGGATTCACTCACACCAGCATACCCGCGACTCACCTGCTGGGCGCAGCTTACCGTGGATGAAGCCATCGCCCGCCGCCTGCGCTACTGGGATTCAATCCGGTTTTTACCGGGCAAAGG
>CAZVEL010000346.1:0-2325 GCA_964626305.1 uncultured Treponema sp.
TTTGTGCCCCTGTCAACAAATTTCGTTGTTTTTTTACAACTTTTATTCAGTCAAAGATGCACACGCATTCCGCATGGGGCAAACCTCTGTTTTTGGTGAGATACAAAAAAAGGGACTGTAATACCTCGTACAATTCTAGAAGATTTTTTTCTATAGTAATGAACTACTACTTTTTTGTTATACTTTTGAAACTTTTTTGTACTGCTGCCAATATTGTTGGAAAAATCCGATATTGTTTTTCCAACAATATTGGCAGCAGCACCCTAATGCTCCAGCTCCGCGCTTACTTCAGCAAGGATCCGCAAGCCCTCATGCACAAGATCCGGATCACCCGAATAATTGATACGGAGACATTTCTCGCGGTGCGGGTGGGTTTTCCAGGCGATTTCTTCATCAGTACCATCTTCACGGCCAAAGAAAAAATATTCTCCCGGCACCACGATGACACCACGGTCCTTGAGCCGGCGGTAGAGTTCGGCCGTGGAAACAGTGAGTTTCTCAAGGTAGAGCCAGAGAAAGAGCGCCCCTTCGCTCCGGTGCATCCGCCAGGGTCGGCTTCCGAACGCGTCGAAAACAACGTCTTTCGCCCGGGTCAGGCGGTCACGATAAAAGGGCTGTACAGCGGTATCTGCCAGGGTTTTGAGGTCTCCTGAGCGGAGCATGCTCTCGCCAAGTACCTGCCCCATGGAGCCCGAGGCGAGAGCGATAATGGAGTTGAGCGCGCCAATCGCAGTTATTATCTCCGGCTTCGCAATAACAATTCCAGTCCGGAAGGAGGGAAGCCCGATCTTGGAAAGGCTCATGGTGAGCACAATGTCTTCGTTCCAGTGCGGCTTGGCGCTTCCGGTCATCATTTCGGGGAAGATGATGTTCGGGAAGGGAAGCCCGTAGGCGTTATCAATAATGAGCGGGATACCGTGCTTGGCGGCGAGCCGGGAAAGCGCTGCTATTTCATCGTCCGTAAGCACATTACCGGTGGGATTGGTTGGACGGGACACGCAGATGGCGCCTACCTCGGGATGGTCATTGAGATAGGACGCAACGAGGTCACGGTCAATATGGTATTTGAACTCGTGGTCGCCAATGAGTTCCACCCGTGCAGGAAGTGTTACAAAGGTATCACGGATAATCCCCTGGTCTGCATACCCTATGTATTCCGGAACAAGGGGAAAGAGGATGGACTTGCAGCACGATTCTTCATTCCCGGAAAAAAGATTCAGTAGATAGAAGAAAGCTGACTGGCTTCCATTGGTAATTGCGACGTTCTCCGGCCCCACGTCCCAGCCGAATTCACTGCGGAGAAAGGCTGCAATGGTTTCCAGGAAAGAGAGACGTCCCTGCGGCGTATCGTAGCGCCCAATAGTCTGCTCAAAGGCGTCTCCATCTGCCATGAGCCGCTCCATTTCCCGGCGGTACGCCTGCTCAACCGCGGGAATCCGTGCGGGATTACCACCGCCGAGAGGCCGGTGCGGCACACCTTCGGGGAGGGGCCGCGCCAGGTCATCCATCAATGTCAGTATACCGGACTCACCGGCAAGCTTTCGCCCAAACAATGAGAAGTTCATGACAAACAGTATAGCAAAGCATTGATCTCCGGACAACTATGGATTGCGGGGATTTCCAGATACGAACCGGTATTTGAAACGGGCCATGAAGTATTACGCCCCATAGTGAAAGAGCAACAGGCTGATATCATCATGCTGGGGCATGTCACGTTTGAACCGGTAGAACTCTTCATAGATCCGCACCTTGGCACTGACCAGGTCATTTCCGGTTTCCAGGCAGGAATGAACAAGGACACCGAGATCCTGAATGGGGAAAGAAACCTTCTTCCGATTCTCTTGTTCAGGGAACCCGTCGCTCATTATAATGAGCAATGTCCCCGGAGCCAGCCGAAGCGTTCGGGACTCGGGCGAGGGATTCTCTACCAGACCTACAGGAACATTGTCTGCCGACGATGACACCTGAAAGATCCGGTCTCCTTCCAGAGCATAGAAAAGCGCATGCCCCATATCACAATACTCCAGCTCTCCAGTCGCTTCGATAAAACGGGCAAAAAAGCCAGTCAGGTATTTTTCCAGCTTAAAGGTATCCAGAATAATCCTGTTCAGTTCCCCAATGAGTGTGGAAAATGGTAGTGAAAAATCGGCAGTATGCATGAATCCGGCAAGAACTGCGGTAATGATAGCTGCCGATATCCCTTTTCCGGATATATCACACAGACAGAAAAACCAGGTACCGGGTTCGAATTCGGTTACATGGTAATAATCACCGCCTATTCCCTGCGCCATTACCGCCGAACATATTATGGAAAGATTCTTCTTT
>CAZVEL010000347.1:0-2566 GCA_964626305.1 uncultured Treponema sp.
GATCCGGGCCAGACGATAGTCATCTTCAAGAAGACGGGCGAGCTCCTCTGCCCGTTCCAGACGCTCCAGACGGTGTTCACAGTCAATGGCAAGTAAAAACTGCGCCTCTTTCATGCCGGTGTCTGCCAGGCGTTCCAGAAGTTCCGCAGCAGCAATGTAATCTCCCTTTTTTCTGAGCGCCCGGGCCTGTATGAGCCCGGCCATACCGCCGGCTCCGGTCATTTCTGCATCCAGGGCGCGCAGGAGGAGAAGTAATGAGTATACATCGTCACTATTGTGTTTTCCCACCGCCTGGAGGCGCTCAGTGCCCTCTCCGCGCAAGAATTCAAACCAGGCATCCGGTGCTTCGCTGCCCGGAAGATCGTCGGTACGGTAAAATCCGAGAATTTCCCGTTCAAGCACCTGCATCCGGCAGCTTTCGGTCCGGTGTTTCCAGAGCCGTCTCGAAGGAAAGAGCAAATCCAGATGCGGGGTATCGGGTGAGAGATAGGCAGGACGGAGACCATTCATAAGGGATCGGTTCATCAGAATTTGTGAATCAAAACATTTGCCGTTAAAAGAAACGAGAATATTTGTCCGTCCCATGATCGACGCAAATCGTTCCAGAAGCGTCGCTTCCCCGGGATAATCCGTAAGCAGGAGCTGGGTAACCCGGAATCCGCCATCCGGCATGCACTGACCAACGCCGGCCATGAACGCTACGGTTCCGGCTCCCCGGGAGAGGCCGGTGGTTTCAAGGTCAAAAAAACGGAATCGAAGCGGGTCAACCGGAAATGCCTGTTCGAGCGCGGTCCGTTCACGGGGGAAAAGAAGCGGCAAAGGCGCCGACGGTCCGCTCCAGGGCTCCGCGGGATAGCGGGTAACCCGTTCGAGCACAAAGGGTGCAATCTCCTTCCAGCCGTCAAGTGAACGTTCAACGGATTGCGGCACATCCACCGGTACCGTATCCGCTCGGGCGGATTCCATGCGGCGGATTCGTGAAAGGCGGCCGGAAAGGCTTCCTCTGCTCATTTTTCTGCCAGTACCTCAAGAAGCATCATTGCCCGTTCCTTGGTTTCTGCAATGGCCGCGTCCACCCCGATGCAGGACGGGCACCCGGTTTCACAGGGACACTCACGGATGCGTTCCGCAGCCGCGGCAAAGACCTGTTTCAGCTTTTCCGCGAGGGCCTCCGAGAGGCCCGACCCGCCGGGAGCGCGGTCGTATACATAGAGGGCTGCGCAGCCAAAATGGACATCACGTACCCGGGGCGCCACACCGATATCCTGCCGGTCGCAAAGCAGGAAAAAGGGAATAACCGACCGGATGATTGAACCCAGACCGGTGAGCACTTCACCGAGTGCGGTCTCATCGAGTTCATCCGGTATATCCGGAAGAAGCAGCATGAGCGCCCGTGTCTCGATTTCCTCTGCATCGAGAGAAATTTCGCCGAAGCCGATATTCTCATGGGTGTGGAAACGGAGTTTCTTGAACTTTGAAACCTGCGTGCGTACGAGAAGGTCGCCAAGCACCATGAGGGTACCGTTCGACATGAAGGGAATTCGCTCGTCTTCGGACAGTACCTTGAGATCGGTTTTGACCACCGCATCGGTAAAGTAGTTTACATCGGTTTGTTCAACCTCCGCCCGCCGGTTTGGAATATCCAGCGCGGTTACCACAAACTGTTTGCCGAGATGGATGTAAATGGCATTCGGAAAGAGAAGTTCTTTCGCGGACGGCCGGTCCATCTCGCCTATTACCGTATTGGCGCCCTTGGTCATGTCCACGATAACTACGTTGTCCGCTGTCGCGGAACGAAGAGACACCGCTTCCGAAGGATATGACCGGTCTGACCAGTGCCAGCGGCCGCCGGTGTGTCGTACGATGCCGTCTTCTTCCAGGAAAGAAAGAATTTCTGTTACCGCCTCTTCCGGGAAAAAGGAAGATTCTCCGTCGGTAAAGGGGAGCTCGAAAGCCGCGCATTTTACATGATCAGTGAGCACGTAGGGATTGTCCGGATCTATCTGGGCGGTTTCCGCCGGCCGCGTAAAGAAATAGTCCTTATGTGAGATGATGTACTGGTCCAGCGGCGATGCGGACGCAATGAACACCGCGATGGAATCGGTTTTACGGCGACCTGCGCGGCCCGCCTGCTGCCAGAATGAGGAAAAGGAGCCGGGAAAGCCGGCAACCACGGCGGCATCGAGCCCGCCGATGTCTATTCCGAGTTCCAGTGCATTGGTGGAGACAACACCCTGAATGCTTCCGTCCCGCAAGCCTTTTTCGATTTTCCGCCGTTCGAGGGGCAAGAGTCCGCCACGGTAGGGAACCACCGTAATGCCGTGATTGTTCGTAAAACGGTTGGCAAGGGATTCATTGATGTATGAGGCGATAACCTCGGTACGCACCCGGGAACGGGCAAAGAGAATAGTCTTTATACCCTGCTTGAGAAAGGCAATTGCCCACCGCTGGCTTTCGGTCATCACGCTCTTGCGGATTCCCTGCACCGCATCCACGAGCGGCGGATTGTAGAGCACAATCGTCTTTTTTCCGGAAGGAGCGCCATTCCGGTCAATGAGGTTCACCG
>CAZVEL010000348.1:0-3371 GCA_964626305.1 uncultured Treponema sp.
AGGCTTCTCCGCCGCGGCATGGTATTACTTTGGAGAAGAAGTACAACACTTGTCCACGAGCGAGATGTTGCTTCTTGCCGTACTTCCGCAAGATCCAACTGCCCGATTCCCCCGGAATCGCCAGGCTCCCCGGGAGCTGCTTGATGCGCGACGGGTGTTATATGCTTCCTGGCTCGAGAATAATCCGGAAGACAGCATTATTGCCACCGAAATTGAAATGCCGCCAACGCTGTTGTGCCAGTTCCCCCAGCGGGCCCGTCACTATTGCGAGTTGCTGAAACGCTCTCTTCCCGGTGTTTCCACCCCGCGCCGTTCAACCCTGTCGCCCCAGTTGCAAAAAATTTGTGAACAGCACGTATCCTCATACCTTGAACGTAATCGAAGTTTTGGTGTTTCAAATGGCAGCCTTATGCTCGTTGACTGGAAAAACATGGAAGTACTGGCATCCATTGGATCTGCGGATTATTTTAACAATGCGATACAGGGACAGGTTGACGGAACGATCGCGAAACGGTCCCCCGGATCAACGTTGAAACCCTTTATCTACGCGCTGGCAATAGAACAGGGACTCATTCATCCGGAAACAATGCTCAAGGATACACAGGTCAGTTTTAATGAATACGCACCGGACAATTATCAGAATGATTATCGGGGTCCGGTAAATGCCTGGGATGCGCTCGTTGATTCCCGGAATATTCCCGCGGTATATCTTGCCAAAAAAATACATGATCCCGATCTTTATGATCTGATGGTCAACGCAGGAATTCAGGAAATGAAAAGTCGTGATCATTATGGTCTGTCCCTTGTTTTGGGAAGCGGTGAATGCACCATGACAGAATTGATGAGTATGTATTCCGCGTTTCCGAATGATGGGAATATGGCCCCGCTGCAATTTCTCCTTGACGGTGAGCTTTCGCTCCCGAAACAAATGGCTGCAAAGAGTTTGTTTTCCCCTGCTGCTGCGTGGATTACCATGAGAATGCTTGAACGAAATCCTTCACCGTTACCGTTTCGCCCTCAAACAAGCAGGGGAACCCCGGTTGCCTGGAAAACAGGAACCTCTGTGGGATTCAAGGACAGTTGGGCAATCGGTATTTTTGACCGGTATTTGCTTGCGGTATGGATTGGAAATTTCAGCGGGGAAGGGAACGCTGCTTTTATCGGCCGGCGTATGTCCGGTCCGCTGTTCTTTTCGATTGTTGATGCGCTGCTCGCAGAGCTGCCACCGGCAAAGCGTACCTCCGCTACCCGAAAGCCGGTTGAGGTAAGCTCCGTAATGGTCTGTGCCGTTTCGGGAGGTATTCCTGACGATTGTTGCCCGCAAACAAAGCCGGTATGGTTTATTCCTGGAGTATCACCAATAACCCGCTGTGCCATACACCGGAAAGTTTCCATAGATACCCGAACAGGATTCAGAACCGATGACATTGGCAAGCCATGGATACGCCAGGAAGTACGTGAATTCTGGCCCACTGATCTTCTGGAACTCTTCGAACGTGCCGGTCTTCCCCGGCTTAAACCGCCACCGTATCCCCCGTCGGACAGAACTACGCTTGAGCGCACCGGCGGTTTTCCGCCGTCCATCATTTCTCCCCGGGCAAATACCGAGTATCTGTTGCGGGAAGGCGGCGGACGTAATAATCAGTTGGTGCTCCAGGCGGGAACCGATGCAGATACCGACGAAGTTTTCTGGTTTGCCAATGCGGAGTTCATAGGGTCCTGCCGTCCACAGGAGCGGTTGGTCTGGGATCCAACACCAGGACAGTGGACTGTCACGGTGGTAGATTCCAACGGCAGATCAGCTTCAATATCTGTTACTATTTCCCCGGAGAATGAGTAAACCCTGACAGCAGATGTCAGTTATGGTGACGTATACTCATTCCCATGAATGTATATTTGTATGTATTGGACACGATGGCGGATTGGGAGACGGGGTATCTGCTCGCCGAATTGAACTCGGGCCGGTTTTTCCGGAAAGGATGCAGCCCGGCGAGGACGGTCCTTGCCGGTTCATCCATGAAGGAGATTACCACCATGGGCGGCATCAGGATTACCCCCGATGTGAGTATTGATTCACTGCAGATGGCGGCGGATGATCTGTTGATTCTTCCCGATGCCGATAAATGGATGGAGGACGAGCATCGTCCGATCCTGCTTGCCGCGAAGAAACGGATTGTGGAAGGCGGCCGGGTCGCGGCGATTTGCGGCGGCACGATCGGTCTTGGTGCGGTCGGGGCGCTGGATGGAGTTGCACACACCAGCAACGCGCTGGAAGTGCTCCGGATGCTTTGCCCGGAGTATGACGGCGGAGAGTATTATCGAAATGAACCGGCGGTAACTGGCGGTTCGCTCGTGACCGCGTCGGGATTTGCCCCGATCGAGTTCGCGCGCGAGGTCCTGGCTCTGCTTGATGTGTTCAAACCCGATACACTGGACGCCTGGTACAATCTGAACGTGAAAAAAGAGAGCGCGTATTATTTCACTTTGATGGAGTCCATGGTATAGTTAAACCCTATTCAGCAGAAAATCCCGCATGTACCGAAGCCATTCAAAATGGATTGATACTCTGGAGTAACAGGAGGGACGGCATGGACATACGGCTGATACAGGGTGATATAACGAATGTTTCGGCAGACGCGATCGTGAACGCGGCCAATTCTTCACTCATGGGCGGCGGCGGTGTGGACGGCGCCATCCATCGCGCAGGCGGACCGGAGATACTCGCCGAGTGCAAAGAGATTATCTCGCGGATCGGGATGTGCGAAAAAGGGCAGGTCGTCGCGACCGGCGCCGGACGGCTCACGGCCCGGTACGTGTTTCATACGGTCGGTCCGGTATGGCAGGGCGGTTCGGCCGGTGAGGCGGAAATCCTCGCGCGGTGCTATGAAGGCTCTCTTGAACTCGCCATGGAGCGCGGCCTTTCCTCCATCGCGTTTCCCGCCATCAGTTGCGGTGTGTACGGGTACCCGAAAGAAGAAGCGGTCCAGGTTGTGCGTGGCGTGGTTGATCAGTGGCAAGAGAAAACTGACGGACTCACGGTAATCTTCGTCAATTTCAGCCGGGACATGCACCGGTTGTATGAGAAAGCGTTTGCTGGGGAGTCACGGCAGTGATTCAAAAAGTTTGAACATGAGTGGATCAAGGCTTTGAATATGCTGGTTTGTTACCAGCGAAAGAAAGCTGTTTTTTTCAGGACAATAGAAAACTGATGAACGGATAAAGGGAATGTGACCCTTGTGTCCAACGTAGTCGGCTTCATGTCCGTCTTTTGTGATTCTTATAATTGATATCCCCCGGCCGTAATACACTTGGTGATTCTCCCCGGAGTCGATACTTACCATGTCTTCAAAAAAGAGCTCGGTCGTTTCGGG
>CAZVEL010000349.1:0-3496 GCA_964626305.1 uncultured Treponema sp.
CCTGTATGCTGCCCTGATCCAGTAAAAGATACCCGTCTTTGTTTTTATGCTTTTGTATGGTACCGGTCACCTGTGCAATGGTAAAAAAGGAACGGAGGATGCCCTTGATGCTCGACTGACGGGAGGATACTATGATATATAGTATTTGAAAAGTCCAGATTGGATGCAGTAGGATTTGTGTGAAAATTGTCCCTGATTTTTTGATTATGCGGTTAAAAAGCGGACCATCAGCGAGATCCTGCGGATTGGTAACAACCGGTATTCCCCGTAACCGGAGTCTTTCTGCCAGAAGTGAGCAAAGGTATGTTTTTCCGGAACCGGGGACTCCAGAAAATTCAATATGAATCATTGTTTTGCATGATACCATAGCTGAACAAAATAATGAATACCGGTAATGAAACGATTTAGAAGGAGTATTTAATGAGTACCATAACTTTTCAAGGATCTGCGATGATCCATAACGTTCCTGCTCTTTTAAAAGGACAGGATGTTTGGATCGTGGGTTCAGATCCCACCCTTGACGGATACCCCGATGATTTTCTGAAAGATAAAACTGCAATGACCCTGCATCTTGCCCATCTGAAATTTCCCTTTGCGACAATACGATATACAAGCGAATATGACCGATCCGAGAATCTTCTGGCAACCAGGGACGATTATCACACCGGATTGATTGTTTCTTCATTACCGCACTATGGAAAAACAAAAAAAGAAACAAAAGCCCTGTTGCGTGATTGTCCAGCGGTTATTTATCACGATAAAGTGAATTACCTTCCGACTGGTGTTCGTGAGGAAGTAAGTCAGCGATTTACCACATGGAAAGTCGCCCGTACGATTAAAAGGAAATCCCATGTATGGGGTGGTCATGGATCCTGTCTGCATACGTGTATTTATGCTGCGCTGTTTATGGGCGCCAAATCAATTCATGTTATTGGATCCGGACATTCCCTGGTTTCGGGTGATAAAGCCGATCATTTTGCCGCAGCGGACGGGGTGCACCAAAATATGCGTGTTGGAGATACTTTCACCGACGCGAAAATTGCCTATCCGGTCATCATGCAAACCATTGCTCTCAAGAATGCCTGTGAGCAAAACGGAATTCCTTTTTACTGGCATGCACGGTATACCCCGGAAATGGAAACGGAAGTTACCGTTTCAGACGAGTTTCTTGAGAAAATGCGTGTAAAGGCAGAACGAACCTTTCCGCTCCACCGGCGGCTGTATCGTCTTCTTTACAAGCGTCCGGTTACCCTGCTTTTTCACAGTTGGCGTTAAAAATCTTGCCCTTGCTGAACAATGCCCTTACACGGTAATATAGCATGGTACAAAATACTGAATCCGAGGTTCGCATGAAAACTGTATATCTGGGCATGACTGGCGATATTATTCATCCCGGCATCATCAACATCCTTAATGAAGCTGAAAAACTTGGTGAAGTCACCATTGGTCTTTTAACCGACTCTGCAATTGCCCTGCACAAACGACTCCCCTTTCTTTCCTACGAACAGCGTAAACAGGTTGTGGAAAACATGAAAGGCGTTTCCCGCGTTGTTCCCCAGGAAGACTGGAGTTATGTTCCGAATCTTAGAAAATATAAACCAGATTACATTATTCACGGTGATGACTGGAAGACCGGACCGTTGAGCAAGATTCGCGACGATGTCTATACCGTTATGCAAGAGCTCGGTGGCGAGGTCGTTGAGGTCCCCTACACAAAGGGAATCAATTCTACCGCACTCAACGAGGCCCAGAAAGCGCTCGGTACAACTCCCGAACTCCGCATGAAAACACTCCGCCGGCTCATACAGGCAAAGCCCGTTGTACGGATCATGGAAGCCCATTCCGGACTTTCCGGACTCATTATAGAAAACATCGAAGTTCAAAAGGATGATGGCGTTCACAGCTATGACGGCATGTGGTCGTCGAGCCTCACCGATTCCACCTGCAAGGGAAAACCCGATATCGAAGCGGTAGACCTGACCACCCGTCTCCAGGGTCTCACCAACATTCTTGAATGCACTACCAAACCGATTATTTTCGACGGGGACACCGGCGGGAAAACGGAGCATTTTGTTTTTACCGTACGTACGTTGGAGCGGAACGGTGTATCAGCCGTTATCATCGAAGATAAAGTAGGGCTCAAGAAGAACTCCCTCTTCGGTACCGATGTATGTCAGGAACTCGCGACCATAGAAGCATTTTCCGAAAAGATCAGCGCGGGAAAAAAAGCTCAGGTTACCAAAGATTTTATGATCATCGCTCGTCTTGAAAGCCTCATTGCCGGCTATCCGGTATCAGATGCGCTTGAACGGGCATTTGCCTATGTAAGGGCCGGCGCCGACGGTGTGATGATTCACAGCAAGGAAAAAACCGGAGAAGACATAAAGGAGTTCTGCACCGCATTCCGTAAAGAATATTCCACGGTTCCCATCGTACTTGTTCCGACCACCTATAACCAGTTCACGGAAGATGAGTTCCGTACCTGGGGTGCGAACATTATCATTTACGCGAACCACATGCTTCGCTCATCCTATCCGGCCATGGTAACAGTCGCGAAAACCATCCTCGAACATGGACGATCTCTTGAAGCTGATCCCCTGTGCATGCCGATAAAGCAGATTCTTGAGCTTATTCCCGGAACAAAATAAGGAGCGTAACCATGATTGAACCGTCATTTTTTTTCGAACAGGTAAAAAAGAACGGAACAGATTTTTTTGCCGGTGTCCCCGATTCCCTTTTAAAAAATCTTTGTGCCTATATTACTGATAACGAAAGCAATGAGCGGCATATTATTCCGGCAAATGAAGGAAGTGCTGTGGCCCTTGCCGCAGGACACCACCTTGCAACCGGTACAATTCCTCTGGTCTACATGCAGAACTCCGGAATCGGAAATACGGTTAACCCGCTTCTTTCCCTCGTTGATTCCGATGTGTATCGTATTCCCCTCATTCTGGTCATCGGCTGGCGCGGTGAACCGGGGAAAAAGGATGAACCCCAGCATGTAACCCAGGGGAGGCTCACCTGTCCGCTTCTGGAAACCATGGGAATCCCCTTTGTGGTAATGGCCGAAGATCATGATGAACTCCAAAAACAGATGGACCAGTGTTATACGTCAATACGGGAAACCGGTAGGCCGTTTGCCTTTGTGGTTAAGAAAGATTCATTTGCCCCCTACACACTCCGAAAAAAAATTCCGGTTACCGCCGAGATGAACCGTGAAACTGCCATTGAAATGGTGTTGCTCGCCTCCCGTCCCGACGACATAGTTGTTTCAACCACGGGCATGGCTTCACGCGAGCTCTATGAGCTTCGCGAGAAACACGGAATGGGTCACGGGAAAGATTTTCTCACCGTCGGGTCCATGGGACATGCTTCGCAGATTGCCCTCGGTATCGCCCTTGAAAAGAAGAACCGCCGGGTACTGTGTATTGACGGTGACGGTGCCACAATCATGCAGATGGGCAGTCTTGCCATCATTGGTGAACGGAAACCGGAG
>CAZVEL010000350.1:0-4608 GCA_964626305.1 uncultured Treponema sp.
ATTAAAAAAGTTGAATGGATCATCCGGCTTGTTATTCTTGTTGTTTTTGTCGTTTTGTGAATCACTCATAGGTACGCATACCGCCTTTATTGTATAATACGAAAAATGGTGTCGCTCGTCGAGCTTTTTTCCTCCTTTTATTGCGGACCAAAGAATTCTTCTGGCTTTTTTTCAATAATTCCACTAAAGTAGAATGCAAGAATGCCGATAGGGAAGACAGGGGATTCCGTATCCATACCAATACCAACCGAGGGGGAACATAGTGGGGTATAACCAGGCATTAAGCGCGTACCGTGAAACACGGGTTCGAACTGCAAGTCAGGGAACCTTGATCGTCATGCTGTATGACGAGGCAATCAAGCAGATCGGAAACGCTATCGCCCTGATCGATGAGAATTTCAGGAAAGAACCCGCCAGAATTGAAAAATGTAACACCCATATCATAAAGAGCCAGGAGATCATTACCGAGCTCATGGCATCACTGGACATGGAGGCCGGCGGGGAAATCGCCAAAAACCTTCTTTCACTCTATACCTATTTCAACCAGCAGCTCCTTGAAGCGAACATGGAGAAAAAGACGGACAAGATGATTGTCGTCCGTGATCTCATGGAACAGCTCCGGGCTGCCTGGAATGAAGTTATCACCAACACCGCAGCGCCTCACGAAGTTCAAACCGCACCGGCCGGCATCAACATAGCGGGTTGATAATTCATGGCACAAGCAGTCCTGACGGAAGAGCAAGTTGCTGAACGGGTTTCCATTCTCAAGCGGTTTAAAAAGCTCCTTGATGAACAGCGGACAAAGTTCCGCGACTATCTTTCCGTCCTGGAAAAACAGGAAAAAATGATCTCGTCCGGGGATGTGGACGCCATTATGCGCCATACAGAACTGGAACAGGGCATCATTTCCGAAATTTTCACCATTCAAAAAGTTGTTGACCCGCTTGAAACCATGTACCGGGCAACCCATCCGGACCAGCGGGACGCGGAAATACCCAAACTTAAAACCGATCTGGAAAAACTCCGCAAGGATGTACTGGTACAAAATGAAAAAAACCGGGATCTGCTGAAAAGCCACATGCAGTTGTTGCGCCAAAAGGTGCTTTCAATCAAAAATCCCTATACCAATCGTTCCAGCGTATATGCCTCGGACACACATACTGCTTCAGTTATCGATATCAACCAGTAACAGCTGCCTTCCGCACACAAGTATGATATACTCCTCACATGAAGAAAACTCTGTATATCCTTGATGCCTACGGCCTTATTTACCGCTCGTACTTCGCCTTTATCAACAAGCCGTTGACCAACCGCGAAGGAAAAAACGTTTCCGCGCTGTTCGGATTTTTCCGGAACCTGCATTCTTTCTTTGCCCAGTACAAACCTGAATGTTTTGTGGCTGCGTTTGATTCAACCACGCCGACCTTTCGCCACGAAATGTATGACGAATACAAGTCTACCCGACAAAAAACCCCGGAGGAACTTCATGCCCAGATTCCGGTAATTGAAGAAATCCTCGCAACACTCGGAGTTCCCCTGATACGCCAGAACGGATTCGAGGCCGACGACATCATTGCCTCCTGTGCCGCTCGGTGCCAGAAGGAAAACCGAAAGTGCGTCATCCTTTCCGGGGACAAGGATCTTATGCAGCTTGTAAATGATACAGTGTCCATGCTCAAACCGGGGAAAACCGGAGGATGGGAGCTCATTACCCCGGAAGGCATAAAAAAGGCCTGGGGAATTCCCCCGTCGCTCATGCTCGATTACCTTTCCCTCACCGGCGACGCAAGTGACAATGTACCGGGTGTTCGCGGAGTGGGTGACAAAACGGCGCTCAAACTGCTCGACCAGTACGGCTCGCTCGACGGGATCTTTGAACATGCCGGGGAAATTACCGGCGCCATGGGGAGAAAAATCGCAGAGGGTCGGGATATGGCCTATTTTTCCCGCAAGCTCATCTCCCTTTGTTACGATGTTCCCCTGGACTCCTCGCTTGATGCATACGCCTGCAGCTGCCTGGACAAGGAAGCCGCAGGACGCATTTTCCTGCGGGAGGGGTTACCATCTGTTGCCCGACTGTACACCGGAGAAGAGGGAACGGCCAGCGCTGCACCATCACGGATTGCAGGACCGGCGACTTCCAATACCGCAGAACCGCCGCTTGCCTCAACCGCACTCCGGACAGAGCTTGCCCCGTCCGGAGGAGACTACACTGCCTGTACGGATCCGGCCGAACTGGACCGGCTCATTACGCAGGCAAAAAAGCAGGGATTTATCGCTTTTGATTGCGAAACAACCGATCTGGACATTTTCGCCGCAAAGCTGGCCGGATTTTCCCTTTCCCTTGAAGCGGAATCCGGTATCTATGTTCCTCTATTGGGACCGGATCCGGAAACAGGGGAGGAAGCGCACCCACTCATGGACCGGGACGCAGCACTCAAGGCACTTACCGGCCTTTTTTCAGACAAAAAACTCCTGATTATCATGCATAACGGCAAATTCGACTATGAAGTACTTGCACGCCAGGGAGTCTTTGCACCATTCGAACACAACCGCCCCCCCTGCCGTATCTTCGATACCATGATCGCCGCCTGGCTTCTGGATCCGGACTGGTCGTCCTTTTCACTTGATTCACTCGCGGCAAGCCAGCTCGGGGTCAAAACGATCGCTTTTTCGGACATTGTGCCGAAAGGAGCCAGCTTTACCGATGTACCGGTACCGGAGGCAGTACGATACGCCGCGGAAGATGCCGATATAACCCTCCGCCTGTACCAGGAATTCTTCCCCCGGATCGACGAATTTTCACTCACCCGGCTAATGAACGATCTGGAGATGCCGATACTGCCCATCCTCGCAGACATGGAAATGGCCGGTATCCGCCTTGAAAACAGCGCACTGGAAACGTTTTCTGGTGAACTCGGAAAAGACATGGAAAACCTGGAAAAAGAAATTTACAACATTGTGGGGCATCCGTTTAATATCGCCTCGCCAAAACAGCTTCAGGAAGTACTCTTTGTGGAACGGAAACTGTCACCAGGAAAGAAAACCAAAACCGGTTATTCAACCGATACCTCCGTTCTGGAAAATCTTGCCTCGGAAGACATCCTTCCCGGGAAAATTCTTGACTATCGCGCGCTTGCAAAACTCAAATCTACCTACGTAGATGCCCTCCCCCGCCTGACCGACCACGAAGGGCGTATTCACACCAGTTTCATGCAGACCGGAACCGCAACAGGACGGCTTTCCAGCCGGGATCCCAACCTCCAGAACATTCCCGTGCGGGACGAAAACGGCCGGAGAATCCGGACCGCCTTCCGGGCCGCCGATGGCTTTGAGCTGGTTTCGGCGGATTATGCTCAGATAGAGCTGGTCATCCTTGCTCATCTTTCCCGTGATGAAAATCTGGTTTCCGCCTTCTTTGAGGGGGTGGACGTTCACCGGAAAACCGCTTCGCTCATCTTCGGCATTCCCGATCCAGAGGTAACGCCCGAAATGAGACGCATTGCAAAAACCATCAACTTCGGGGTCATGTACGGTATGAGCGCCTTTCGCCTTGCGAACGAACTCCGTATTCCGCGGGGAGAGGCGGCCCAGTTCATCAATACCTATTTTGAAACCTATGCCGGGGTGGCCGAGTTCATGAACGATACAAAGGCCCACGCACGGGAAAAAGGCTATGTTGAAACACTCATGGGTCGCCGCAGGTATATCCGGGGAATAACCAGCCGGAACAAGCTGGAGCAATCCGGCGCGGAACGGATAGCCGTAAATACCCCTATCCAGGGCTCGGCCGCGGACATAGTTAAAACTGCCATGCTCCGGGTGGATGCAGCACTCCAAAAAGAGGGCTTCGCCACCCGCATGCTCCTCCAGGTACACGACGAACTCATCCTGGAATCTCCCGTGAACGAAACAGAACAGGTTCGTGATCTGGTAAAAACGGAGATGGAATCGGTTATGCACCTGGCAGTGCCCCTCCGCGTAAGCGTGGAATCCGGTCAGAGCTGGGGAGAATTCCACTGATGGCGCCTCCGGTTATCGGCCTCACCGGCCCCATGTGCGCAGGAAAAAACCGCGCTCAGGACTTTCTGGAACGCCAGGGCTTTACCGTACTCGATACGGATGAAACCGCTCACGAAGCACTTGATCTTGTAAAGGACGCCGTACTCAGCGAATTTTCCGCGGAAGCCGCGGAACGCGGGATGGCCCTTGCACGCCCTGACGGGAGTATCGACCGGCGGACCCTGGGGGCCCTCGTTTTCAGTGATCCGGAACTCCTCTCCCGTCACGAGCGCATCATCTATCCAAAAATTGACGAACTCATCCACCGTTTTATCGACGAACACCGGAACACCACAGTCGTAATAAACGCACCCATGCTTCATAAATCATCCGTTCTCGACCGCTGCAGCTTTGTCCTCTTTGTCTCCGCACCCCTTATACTCCGCCTTTTCCGGGCTATCAGGCGCGACACCCTGCCGATACGGCAGATTTTACAGCGATTTTTCGCGCAAAAGCATCTCTATACTCAATACATTGCAAAAAATGCCGATATTGTGAGGGTAGACAACCGAGGAAGCATAAGGGCTTTTGAGAAAAAGCTCGCCA
>CAZVEL010000351.1:0-3770 GCA_964626305.1 uncultured Treponema sp.
TCCCGAGAAGCCGTTGATCCCCACGCTGGAACGCAAGGCCACGGACGCGGAGCCAATGACTCGCTACTGCCTGCTCCACTCCAATCGGCTGTTCCTGGCCGACAGTCAGCTTACACGATTTGATGTGCGCACGGCCGAAGGCCGCCTCGCGGTCGCGGAAAAGATAGTGCGCCGCGCCGAAGATTTCGGTATCCCGCGCAAAAACATACTTATAGATACGCTGACCCTCACCGTGAGCTCACAGCAGAAGGAAGCCATGGAAACCGTGCGCGCGATTACACTGGTACGCGAAACGCTCGGTGTAAACACCGTGCTCGGCGTGTCGAACATTTCCTTCGGCCTCCCCCACCGCGAGCTGGTCAATTCGGTATTTTTCTCGACCGCACTCGCAGCCGGTCTTTCCGCCTGTATCATCAATCCCCTGTCCGCCCAGATGATGGGTGTATTCAACACCTGGCGGGCGCTTTCGGGTGCCGACGAACATTGTCTTTCGTACATCGACGCGTACCGCAACGCGGGATCCGTACCGGCCGCGGCGGGGAGCAGTCCCTCGGCCCCGACCGGAAGCACATCGACTCCCGCAGGGGAAACCGCTGATACGGCAGGCAAATCTGCTCCCGGGGATCTTTTCTCCATCATTACCGCCGGATTACGGGACCAATCCCGCGCCGCGACAACGGAACTCCTCAAGACTCATACACCGCTTCAGGTAATCGACGATTTCATCGTTCCCGCGCTCGATGAAGTGGGAAAAGATTTTGAATCCGGTAGAAAATTTCTTCCACAGCTCCTTTTGAGCGCGGAGACCGTGGCCGGCGCTTTTGAAGTTATCAAGGCGGAACTCGCAAAATCTGGCGATGCTTCCGAGTCAAAAGGCACTATCCTTCTTGCCACGGTTCATGGCGACATTCACGACATTGGCAAGAACATCGTAAAGGCCATGCTGGAAAACTACGGCTATACCGTTGTCGATCTCGGAAAAGATGTATCGCCCGAGGCGGTTGTTGCGGCAGTCGCAAAAGAAAAACCCGGCATCGTCGGCCTTTCCGCGCTCATGACCACCACGGTGGCGAACATGGAAAAAACCATCACCGCGCTCAGAGAAGCCGGTGAATTGGTCCCCATCGTGGTGGGGGGTGCAGTCCTTTCTCCCGAGTATGCCGAACGGATCGGCGCGGATTATTATGCGAAAGACGCCATGGCGTCCATCAGTATCGCAAAAAAGGTTTTCGGTTCATGAGTCAGTCGATCCCGACAACCCGAAACCGCCCGGTTGCATCAGTCTTTTTTCGGGCATTTTTTTCACGGAAGACCGTCGGCCCCACCCTGGCATATCTGGGAACAGTCCTGAAGGATTTTTTCATTCTCCAGTTCCTGGTCAAATTCGGCATTAAAAAAATTCCGATTATCAATGTTGATCATCCTCTGGACCGAACGGTTCCCTTTACGCCGGAACTGGTAACCGTATATCTTGACTTTGTCGCATTCTGGATCCGCCCCCTCGATTACATCGGTTCACGCTATGGCCGGAAAAAACAGGCAGAATACACGGCATCGTTTTTACGCCTTGTTCGGCGGTGCTACCAGGACGCAGCACAAGTTTACCGCTTCCGCATGACGACAACAAAACGTCCGGCGTATTACAAAGGACATTTCCGCATCATTCATATGTTCGATCCGCATTACCTCTGTGTCCCGAGTCTTCATGTCATCATTGTGGTGCTCGCCTATACCTTTTACCGCAAGGCATTTACGGAACTCGGCATGAGAGAGGACGAGGCGGATGCGTTGAACCGGGAACTCTTTGACGGAGCGGTTGCTATAACGGAAACCGTGCTGTTCATAAAACAGCACAGCGTAAACTGTATCCCGGCAGCCCTCTACGCCATGACCCGCATCACACCAAATGAAGTAACGCCGACAGAGGTTGTACGCTTTGTTGACACGCTTTTTGCCGGTTCCTCTACGGTAGAAAAAAAGGATGTCCTCGCGATCCGCGAGCACATCCTTGACATGTACGAAAGTCTTTTTCTCCAGGGCTGTCATGACGACAACTGGATTGCTCCCCTGCAACGCTGGCTCAACGCATATGCCGCTGCGGGGTTTTTGAACTAGCCAGAATTATTCCGGTTTTGCTTTTTTCCGGTACGCTTCCGCTCCAGACGGCTTCGAACCGCGACTGTAGGTTCGTTCAGTCCGTTTTCCGGCCCCGCCTCGTGCGGGAGGTCCGGACCGGTTGAATTCGCGCGGGCCGGAAGCACGCGGGCCGCCACGGTTGAAGTCCCGGGGTCCACCACGGGAGGGACCGGAACGTCCCTTGCGAGGACCTGCATGAAAATCACCGCCGCCGCTTTTTACATCAACATGCATATGCGGCACATTCCGCCGTTGTTTCGAAAGATCAAGCGCGGCGCGCGCAGCTTCCGCGGGAAGTGTCGCGAGAGAAAAGGCATCGAGCACTTCAATACGGTCAACGAGCCGTTCGGGAACGCCGACGAGGTCGCGGAAGAACTGGGCAATACCACGCCGGGTAAGCCCGTCCCGACGGCCGATTCCAACATACAGTCGTATGTGGGATGCGTCACTCCCTTTTACTTCGCGTATCTCGCGATAGTGTTCCGATGAAAGGAGGGCTCCGAACTGACGATCAAGTACCGCAGCAAGCACAGCTTCCGGATCGCGACCTTCCGTAAGTTTTTTTGCGAATGCGCTCCATTCCGCCGGAACGGTTTTGCTGGCGTCCTGTATGGATTCAACGCCGTCTTCTGTAACAGCAGCAGGAAAATACTGTGCGATATCTACCGAGGCGGATTCCATGAGCCGTTCACGTTTGGTAGCAAGCACTTTCTTGATGCCGGGAACCTGACCTTCATTCAGGTCACCGTTCGTGTGATGCCGCAGGTACCCGAGGCGGCGACGCTCTTCGGGCCGTACAAACGTGATTGCGGTACCCCGTGCGCCGGCACGGCCGGTTCGGCCGATACGGTGCGTATACGTGGGACCGTCGTAAGGCAGCGCGTAGTTGACTACATGGGTAATACCTTCAATGTCGATTCCCCGCGCGGCAACATCGGTCGCGACCAGAATCCGGGTTTTTTTGCTCCGGAACCGGCCGAGAATCTTCTCCCGCTGGCTCTGGGCAATATCTCCATGGAGAGCGGCCGCCTGGTAATGTCGTTCATCGAGCTCCTTGGCAACCGCATCAGCGTCGGCCTTGGTCTGACAAAACACGAGCCCGTAAAAGTCGTGGGTTATGTCAATAAGCCGCACGAGGGCCTCGGTCTTGTCGTCCTCACGGACAATCCAATAATACTGGTCTGTAAGCGCGGTTTCATCGGGAACCGCTTCCTCTTCTACAATTTCATAGTCGCCCATGAAATTTGATGCAATCGAGAGTATGGCTTTGGGCATGGTGGCCGAGAACATGAGGACACGGGCCTCGGGATTCGCACGGCCGAAAATTGCCTCGATGTCTTCTATGAAGCCCATGTTGAGCATTTCATCGGCTTCATCGAGAATAAAGTATTCAATACCGGAAAGATCAAGGGAACGCCGTTCAAGATGGTCGATAACACGACCGGGAGTGCCCACTACAATTTCGACCCCGCGGCGGAGATAACGCAGCTGTTCCACAATGGACGCACCGCCGTAAACCACGGTAGTACGGGGGAAAGGCTCTGTTCTGAATGATTCAACTTCGGTCGCCACCTGAATGGCAAGTTCCCGGGTCGGTACGAGCACAAGGGCACGGGGCTGCTTTTTGTCAGCAC
>CAZVEL010000352.1:0-3851 GCA_964626305.1 uncultured Treponema sp.
TTTCCTCATCAATTTCGAATTATGTTGGTAAGGAAAAGTTCCTCGACTTTATGAAACCCTATGCGAAAATACCCATTGCGCATATCGGCATGACTGTTCCCGGACAGATGAGCTTTAATATTGATAATAAATCCGGCATGTATTCCCTGGTCGATCATATCATACAGGTACATGGTCGTAAAAAGGTTGCGTTTATCACAGGAACCCCCGGAGTGTACGAAGCGGATGAGCGGCTTCAGGCGTACAAGGATGCGCTGCAGAAAAACGGACTGGGATACGATGAGAATTATGTGTATGAAGGCAATTTCCTGCGGGAGCGTGGAATTCTTGCAGTGGAAGCGTTCCTTGATGTAAGAAAAATCGAAATCGATGCAGTGGTGGGCGCTAATGACCATATGGCACTGTATGCAATGAAAGAATTACAAAAAAGAGGATACCATATTCCGGAAGATATCAGTGTGGGTGGATTCGACGATCTGGCAAGTGCCAAAAGCCACCAGCCGGCTCTGACGACGGTGCATCAGTCGGCCGAAGAACTCGGGTATGTCTGTTGTTCCGAATTTGCAAAGAAGCTCATGGAAGACGAAGAACCCACCGGAGAAATCAGCCTGCCCTCCCGGCTTGTTGTACGGCAATCCTGCGGTTGCCCTGCATCATCTGTAGAGAACGAGACTATCCCGGACGCCGGGATGAGCATAAACGAAAGAAAAGAACTGGATTCAGTTCTTAATATCATGACAAGGAATATCATCGGTACCTTTGAAGAAGAGGAGATACGGAACGTCCTTGATGAAAGCCTCAAGATACTCGATATCCACGAGTTCATGATCGCAAAATATGCAGGCCCGGAACATTCAATTGTTTTTTACAATATACATGGAGATACGGGCGGCAAATTTCCGTCTCATAATCTATTAGAAAACACACTGACATCATTGAATAGGCCTTTCAGGAGATTTGTTCTGCCGCTGTTTTACCGGGATGAAAGCATAGGATTTTTTGTTTCCGAGAAGGGATCACGGGATTTGTCTGTCCTCGAGGTTATCCGCGATCATCTTTCCGGAGCAATGAAGGGAGTCCGTCTTCTTGAAGATGTCCGGCAGTATGCCAACAGTCTTGAATGCAAGGTAGAAGAACGCACCAGAGAACTGGCCAATCGTTCGAAGGAACTCGAGCTCGCGCTCCATAATGTTAAAATAGCAAGTGAAAAGCTGGAACGGTTAGCCGTTATGGATGAACTTACCGGGCTGTATAACCGCCGGGGGTTTATGACTGTCGCAACTCAGCAAGTGAATTTGATTGAACGCAGGGCAAATGATGTGTTGCTCGTCTATATGGATCTGGATGGATTAAAACATATTAATGACAATTTCGGCCATGCCTATGGGGACATTGCCATACAAGCATTTGCCGGTATTCTTTCGTCCGTTTTTAGAAATACCGATATCATTGGAAGACTCGGCGGAGATGAGTTTACGGTACTGGCAATAGACTGCAGTATAAAGGAATACGAAAAAATAATCACCAGACTAAAGAATCAAATAGCTCACTATAATCAGACAAGCAACCAGCAATTCATACTGGCAGCATCACACGGTGCGGCGCCACGCAGGCCCGGTTCACAGTGCACCCTTGAAGACCTGATAGAGGAAGCTGATGCAGAATTGTACAAGATGAAAAGAGAGAAAAAAGAGCACCGGCTATAGCTTGAATCTTTTCTGGTCTGGCTTCAGAGACCATGCTTCTTATTGAGTTCGTTCCCGCATGATGTCCTTCGGTGAAACTATTCTCGTCGACTTTAACAAATTTGCAAAACGGTAGGAGTTGACAGCAGCAGCATTTATTATGTAAACGAATATGACGAAAAGGGAAACAAGTTAACAAAAGAAATCATTACAAACATGCAGTATCACCCCGGGTCCAGAGCGGCAATGTATGGAGCAGCTTTTACCAAAGAAATTATCAAGTATACATACGATCCGGAAGGACGCTTGATAAAAAAAACAGCAAAAAGTGACAGACCTGACTGTTGAAGAGCATATATATGGAAACGACGGCAAGCTTAATGAAACATGGAACTACACAATGATGGCGGGTGAAGTACAGAAAGAATTCCATGGTATTGAGCGTAATAATGACGAGACAGCGATTGTGTTTAAAGGCGGCGATTTTGACTTGACGACCTATTCCTACAACCCACAAGGAGATATCGAGTCCATTTCGAGATACCTTTTAAAGTAGCACACGGCATGGAAGCCCCTGATCATTTTTCGGAAGTGGACACATCGTACTTTGTCAAAGATACACTGGTTGAAAAAAAGGAATACAAGTACTGGTATTTCGAGTGATTTTTTGAATTCAGCGCCTTAACGAACATAAAGAGGGTGCAGAAATTGACCTGAAGCATATTATAAAGAAACAATCCCTCCGTCTCTATAGGCATTTTTTGACAAATTTGCAATTCCGCAGTACCATTATGTAAGACGTTGCGGAAGCTTTTCATGGTTTTAAGACTTTTTTCAGCGTTCCCAACGTTAATTTCAAACAAGGAGTATAAACCAATGCCCGAATTCGGAAATCCCTTTAGTGTAAAAAAAAGCGACCGGAAGCTCACACAAAACGAGCTTGTTCGCTCTATCCGCATGATGATCGCCGCGGAATATGAAGCAGTCCAGCTCTATCAGGAAATTGCGGAATCCACCGACAATGTCCTCGCACAAAAAGTGCTCATAGACATTGCCGACGAGGAAAAGGTCCACGCAGGCGAGTTTCTCCGCCTCCTCCATGAGCTTGATCCCAACGAACAAAAATTCTACGACGAAGGCGCGCAGGAAGTCGAAGAGGAATTCCTCTCTGGCAGCGGAGGCAGTGAAAACTCCGGTTCTGGCGACCTTGGCATCGGCAGCCTTCGCGACAAAGGAGAGTAAAACGTATGAACATGCTGAGAAAAGACTTTGCACCAGTCAGTCCGGCGTCCTGGGAAGAAATAAATGCCCTCGTTACCGAGACTCTTACCGCAAATCTCGCAGCTCGCAAATTCTGCGACGTTACCGGCCCACATGGCATCGACTTTGCTGCGGTTCCCGAAGGACGTCTTGAAGTTCCAACAAACCAGAAAAAAGAAGAAGTCCGCTTCGGTGTACACCGCGTACTCCCACTCGTGGAAAGCCGGATCAGTTTTTCGGTAAACATCTGGGAACTCGACAACATTGACCGCGGTGCGAAAGACGCTGACCTTGAGTCAGTTGTTGAAGCCGCACAGAAAATAGCCGCTTTTGAAGACGATGCAGTATTTAACGGATTCAAACCTGCAGGGATTGTGGGGCTGAACCAGGCCATTACCGCCGATAAGCCCATCGCGCTCACACTTGACCGCGACCCCCTCATAGACGGAATAAGCGAAGGACTCCTGCGGTTACGCAAGGAAGGAATCGGCAGCGATACCAACCTGGTGGTGAACCCCGCGCTCTGGAAATTCCTTGGCCATGTGGTTCCCGGAGGAACCCTCGCATCAATAGTGAGAAAACAGATTGGCGGATCGATAATTTATTCGGAAGCGGTCGACGGCGCCCTCCTCGTCGCAGACCGCGAAGGTGACCTGGAACTGTCCGTTGGACAGGACTTTGCCATTGGATACGAAGGCCACGACTCCCAAAAAGTCGACCTTTTTATCACCGAATCATTCACCTTCCGCGTAATCGCCCCCGAAGCGGTAATCCCGTTTACGGTCAAGGCGTAGATACAAAAAAAAACGCGACTCGTCGCGTTTTCCCTCGGCCGGGCATTCGTGCCCGGCTTTTTTTATGTTCATAATGCCGTGGACTGCTGGTCGCCCCGGCGGGGAGATGGAC
>CAZVEL010000353.1:0-3264 GCA_964626305.1 uncultured Treponema sp.
AAGAGGCGGGATAACCCGCCGCTTTCTCCCTCTTAGTAATAAAAGTTGCAAAATGCAACCAAAATGCGTATACTCTATCCATGAACAAGCACACGATCGATAAACTCCTGTTCGATTTTCTGGAAACTTCCTACCTCTTCGAGAAGAATGAGGAACGCATGTTCAATGTTTCCTGGCAGGAAATATATGCCTTGCAGCTTCTTGTTAAAAACGGACACATGAGTCTTGGAGAGTTGGGAACGCGGTTATATCTGGAAAAGTATCAGACGAGCCAGTTGGCGGCAAAACTGGAAAACCTTGGGTATTTGCGCAGGGACCAGAATGACGGCGACAAACGGGTATGGGAAATCTCCATTACGGAAAGCGGAATACAAAAGATACACGAGATAGAAGCGTTCCATTATCACCTGTTTCAGGGCGAGTTACCCGGAGTTGATACAAAACAACTGCGGGGAATGCACTCGGTCATCACGGCATTTTCAAACATTCTTGAAAGGAAGGGTCTTGCATAAAAGGAAAGAAAATTATTCTCACCGGCGCGTCTTCGGGAATCTGCTCTGAATTGTGCACGCTCCTTGCGCGGGATAATACGGTTTTTGCGGTTGCCCGGCGGGCGGAGAAGATTCCGCAGCATCCGAATGTCATTGCCTATATGGCCGATGTATCCGATCTCGCCGCGGTGGATCTGTTGATCGAAACCGTGAACTGCTCCTTATTCCGGGCAAATTCAACTATGGAAAAAGCGGCCGCGTTCCCTTCCCGGTACATACCGCGTTCATGCCGTTCCCCCTCGTCCAGGAAAAGGACGGCAAAGCGTACTACACCAAATTTACCGGCCGCGGTATAGGCCGGCTCGCCAAAGTCCTGGACATCAAGGTCGATAAAAACTACTTTCCGGATATCTCCCGGAAAAAACCCCTTTTGGCGATTGAGGTCAACCCGTTCGAGATTTGCTTCCCGGTCGCGGAGATTAGCGGGTGAATGGAACGGGAGAATACCACGCACAATACAAGTCACTTGTTTTATTTTAAAAAAGTTCTATAATTATGTTTGTGAAACGTAATGTCGGTACAAATATAAAATCGATACTCGCCTCCCATCCCCGGAATACGGTGGTTACCGTAAAATGGCTGCTTTCCCGGGGGATCACCCGGGATATGGTGCGGAATTATCTGGAAAACGGCTGGCTTTCCCGCATCGGAAACGGAGCTTACTGCATCTTGGATGAGGCGGTCAGTCTCGATGGCGCTCTTTCAAGTATACAGAATGAATTAGGCCTTTCGGTACACAAGGGGGCATGGACTGCCCTGAGCGAAGTTCACGGAAAGACTCATAACCTCTTTGCGGCTCGGGAATGCATGCTCTTTGCCGCACGGGGAGAAAAACTGCCTGCCTGGTTCAAAGGAGCCTATGGCGAGACCTATACCTGTCGCCACACCGCTTTCCTGCCTCCTTCCCTTGGACTTGTGGAAGCACGATATGACGGTTTTACCGCTCTTGTTTCCAGCCCCGAGCGGGCAATGCTCGAACTGATATATTTGTGCCCCAGCGTATACACACCGCAGGAGTGCTACCAGATAATGGAACTTCTGGTAACCGTTCAACCGGTGAAGCTTCAGGAACTTCTGGAGCAGTCATCTTCGGTCAAGGTAAATCGTCTCTTTTTATACTTGGCGGAAACTGCTGGCCATGCCTGGTTCAAGCGTCTGGATGTTTCACGTATTACCCTTGGAAGCGGCATACGCGAGATCGTCAAAGGCGGTCATTATGAGAACAAGTATCACCTTGTAATAGACGAGGTCCGTGCGATATGAACGAGCAGTACCGCAAACAGGTTGCATTGCTTGTGGAGACTCTTCCGCTCATTGCGCGCGAATCCATGTTTGCCCTCAAGGGCGGAACGGCCATCAATCTTTTCTATCGTGATATGCCAAGGCTCTCCGTCGATATTGATTTGACCTATCTTGGTTTTGAGAACCGTGCAATCGCCATCAAGAATATCGATGCGGGTCTTGAAGCAATTGGAACGCATTGCATAAAAGCCGGATTAAGCGTTACGACGCAGGGTCAAAGCGGTGCCGCCAAACTGATAGTAAGCAATCAAAGTGCCTCAATCAAGATTGAACCTAACTACACGGTTAGAGGGTATGTACAAGCTCCCTCGTTGATGAGCGTTCAAGCAAGTGTTGAGGAGTCCTTTTCCTGGGCAGAGATGCTGGTAGGATCTCCTGCTGATGTATGGGGAGGGAAGGTCTGTGCCGCGCTGGACCGTCAGCACCCGCGCGATCTGTTCGATTGCGAATTCCTGGTGGCAAGTGGTCGAATTGACCTGAACATTGTTCCCGGTATCGTGGTTATGCTCCTGTCCCACAACAAACCGTTTCATGAATTGATTAATCCGCTGATCAAAGATCAACGCATGGTGTTTCAAAAGGAATTCGCCGGTATGGCTTCTCCTACCTATACCTATGAAGACCATCAGCGGATAATGGATTCCCTGATTACACGTGTACAAGAAGCAATCCTTCCATGGAAAGAACTGATCATTGATTTTTTTGACTTGAAATTTGAACCAGAAAATCCTCTCTTTCCCAATATCTTACGTTTCCCTGCAATCAAGTGGAAAGTGAAGAATCTGGAAATTGTAAAGGAACAAGATCACGCTAAGTATAAGAGACAGTGCATTCAACTTGAAGAGGCTTTAACAGCCATTACGCCACCAGAAAAAAACCAGTAATCTACCGCCTCTCAATGACGTTCGCCCCTCGTTGAACTTTCTGCCTCAGTTTTACTCCATCCAAGTCCCGCTTCCTAACCTTGCACTGTCCTTGAAAATCCCTGATACTTGATACCATGGACCCATTGGCAGACGAATTTGAAGCACGGTTGACCCGTCAGGCATTCAAGTGGATATCGGCGTTTTTTACCACTCTTCTCCTGTTTATGACCATCCTGAATCTCAGGCTCGGTGTGTTGACGACCCTTGTCAACCCCGCCCGGATGCTTGTTCGATCGTCCATCCTGGTCTTCAATATCGTTGTTTGTCTCTGGGCGTTCCGGAGCAAGGCTTCGGATGAGGTGTTTTTACGTGTTCCCCCCATTTTCCTGCTTTTGAATTTTGCCGGAACCGTTTTTGTTACCATTACCGGAAATACCAGCCCGCTCATCGCCGTTGTCTCGTATATCGTACAAAAGAAACTCTTCATCCTGCCGTTCCGTTTTTTTTTTTCCCCGCCAAGGGCCGCCCTCGGGTTTGTTGGCGTG
>CAZVEL010000354.1:0-1653 GCA_964626305.1 uncultured Treponema sp.
ATACTGGAACTGACCGAAACAGACTGTACAAAGCCAGCCTTGGCGTCAGTCGGTTTCTTGCGCATCATCTCGACGAGGAACGCCTCAACATTTCCGGCGATCTTGTCTGCATCCATGGATACCTTGCCAACCGGAAGGTGAATAACCCCGGTTTTGTCAGCACGGAACTCCACACGACCCTTTTGAAGCTCATCGATCGCAGCGGCAATATCATTAGTAACGGTTCCGGTCTTGGGATTGGGCATAAGACCCTTGCGTCCAAGCACCATACCGAGACGCCCAACATCCTTCATCATGTCCGGTGTCGCAACGGCAACATCGAACTCGAGCCAGCCACCCTTCACCTTTTCGATGTATTCATCGGCTCCAGCATACGCAGCTCCAGCGTCAAGCGCTTCCTTGACCCGGTCTTCCTTGCAGAATACAAGAATTTTCTTTTCTCCCCGAAACTGATTCGGAAGAACAACGGTGTCACGAACAGTCTGACTCTTGCCGAGGTTCAGGTTAACGTGCACTTCAACGGTTTCATCGAATTTGGCAAACTTGAGTTCCTTTACCAGTTCGAGGGCCTTCTGCAGCTCATACTGCTGGGTTGCGTCATACTTCTTGAGCGCTTCGCGATAATTTTTTCCGTGTTTCATACTAGCGCTCCACCTCCACACCCATGCTGCGAGCGGTACCAGCCACAATCTTCTTTGCGGCTTCAATATCGTTCGCATTGATATCGGGCATCTTGACCTGTGCGATTTCTTCAAGCTTTTCCTTGGAAAGAACAGCAACTTTGTCTGCAACAGAGTTACCGGCACCCTTCTCGATACCGCATGCTTTCTTGATAAGCACGGCAGCGGGCGGTGTTTTCAGGATAAAAGTAAACGACTTATCCGAATACACCGTAATGACGACCGGAATAATCAATCCCGGTTCCATGGATTTTGTGCGGTCATTGAACTGCTGCACAAACTGGGGAGCGCTAACGCCGTGAGGACCAAGCGCAGGGCCAATAGGCGGAGCAGGGGTTGCCTTTCCCGCCGGGCACTGGAGCTTGATCAGCGTCGCGATCTTCTTCTTTGCCATAGTGTTCTCCTATCTGGTAGTAACGGGGCACGATCGCAACACGAACGCGGGGCTTTCTTTGAAAACCCGACCCCTCCCATATGTAAGAACAGGTGGAAAACTTCAGCATATCCACCCATCTTGCATGTTATACTTTTTCAACCTGTAACAGATCAACTTCAACCGGGATTGCCCGGCCAAAAATACCCACCATTACCTTGAGCTTGTTCCGCTCCAGATTGACTTCCTCAATGGTTCCGGTAAATGAGTCGAACGGCCCGTCGATAATCTTAACCGTCTCGCCAACAGAAAATGACTGCTTGACTCTCGGAGCCTTCTCGCCCTTGATCTCGCCGGCCTTCTGCAATATCGCCTTTGCCTCTTCAGAACTGATAGGCTGCGGCTTTACACCACCGGGCGTACCCACAAATCCGGTAACACCCTGAATCTTGCGTATCACCGAACAGGGAGACTTCCAGCCGAGGTCGGGCAGATCCATTTCCACCAGAATGTAGCCGGGAAGGAATTTCTTGGTTACATTCCGTTTTTTCCCGTCTTTAACCTCAACGACTTCTTCCAGAGGAACTTTGATATCAAGCA
>CAZVEL010000355.1:0-2065 GCA_964626305.1 uncultured Treponema sp.
TACGCCCCGAGTATTACGGCAAGCGGGGTAAGCGCCAAGGCGACGGTTTTGAGGATTTCCGGAAAATGGGCGCCATATTCCATCATGAGGGCGGGTGCGCCGGTTGCGGTTACATGGAGTTTTTCGCCGGTTCCGGCGGGCAAGGTCCCACTTTCATCAGTTCCCGAGAAAAGTCCCAGGAGAATTACCGCAATAATCGGTCCAATGGACGCTATCCCGATGAGACCGAAGCTGTCATCATCCGCCGACTTGTCGCTGCGGACCGACGAAATACCGACCCCGAGAGCTATTATGAAGGGAACGGTCATCTGCCCTGTCGTGGCGCCGCCCGAGTCAAAGGCCAGCGCGACAAAGACCGGTTCTGCCTTCAGTGCAAGGAAGAAAACAAGTGCATCCCCGCCAATGATGATGATCCGGAATGGTATCTGGAATACGGTGCGTGCAAGACCGAGAAGCAGAAAAACACCGACCCCGGCGGATACCCAGTATACGAGTGCACGTGCAGATACGTTTCCGGTTACCAGTTCGGCCTGTTGTCCCAAAATGAGCAAGGATGGTTCTGCAATGGTTATGAGTACACCGATAACCATTCCCGAAACGAGCAGGAGCGGAAGACTTCGCCGGGCAGTCAGTGCGGCACCCAGAAAAGATCCTGCCGGCATGATGCCGATGTCGGTTCCGGTCAAAAACAAGGTTAACCCGAGAATAATCCAGATGGTACCAAGAGAAAACTTTACGAGCAGCTCCACGCCGAGCGGTGTTATGGTTAACCCGAGAATGATTACCACTGCCGATATGGGGAGAACGGCGATACAGGTTTCTTTCAGTTTTTTCAGGAAATTCATTGGGTAAAACAAGACTAGCACGGGTTGACAGAAAGAACAAGATTACGGCATAATTTAGCATGGAAGCACGTAATATCTTTTCTAACATTTCCCCCATTGATCATCGCTACTCACTTTCGGAATCGCATGTTTTTACCTGCATGTCTGATTGTATTTCCGAGCAGGCCGCAATCATTTCTTGTGCCAGAGCTGAAATCGCGCTCGTTAAAGCGCATCTTTCCCTCCGGGGGCAGCTTGATGCCGCCCTTGAAAAAAAACTGGATACGGTTGCCGAAACCATTGATCCTTCCGCAGTGTATGCTGAAGAAGAAAAAACCAAACATAATATCCGCGCGCTCGTGAACGTTCTCAAAACCATGGTGCCCGAAGCGGTCGCTCCGCTGGTACACCTTGGCGCGACCAGTGTGGACATTCTCGACACCGCGCTTTCTGTACGGGTACGGGACTGCGTTCAGAACGTTTTGCTCCCCCTGCTCAAGGAATTGCTTGCCGTTCTCTGCGATCTTGCAGACCGGGAAAGTGAAACTCCGGAAGTGGGACGAACCCACGGCCAGCACGCGGTTCCCATTACGTTCGGTTTTGCCATGGCGGAATATGTGAGCCGGCTTGGGAAAGCCATTGTGGAAATTGAAAAACGTTCCCATGAACTCAAGGGGAAACTCGCTGGTGCCGTTGGCGCATATAATGCCACAAGCATGATTGTCCGTAATCCGGAAGAGCTGGAAAAAAGGTATCTCGGCTATCTCGGCCTTGAACCCTCGGAGCATTCCACCCAGCTGGTAGAACCTGAATACCTTTTACGTCTGTTGCTTGAGTGCAATGTGGCCTTCGGCGTGATCGCGAACCTTGCTGATGACCTTCGGAACCTGCAACGTTCGGAGGTTGGTGAAGTATTCGAATATTTCAGTTCCACCCAGGTGGGTTCGTCCACCATGCCGCAAAAACGCAATCCCTGGAACTCGGAGCATGTAAAGAGTTTGTGGAAAGCTTTTGCTCCCCGTGTCATGACCTTTTTCATGGACCAGATTTCGGAGCATCAGCGGGATCTTACCAATTCGGCGAGCCAGCGCTTTGTTGCCGACTATCTTGCCGGTTTCGCGCTTGCCGTGTCCCGCATGAAAAGCGTGGTTTCCGGAGTACAGGCTGACCATGAAGGCATGGCCCGGAATCTCGCGAATGCCGGAGGAAAGGTATCAGGCGGTGTGCTTGCCGAACCCGCA
>CAZVEL010000356.1:0-3055 GCA_964626305.1 uncultured Treponema sp.
AAACAGGGTTCCGTCCGAAAAGAGAACCACCGTGTCGCTGCCGTTTACGAAGGCATAGCCTTCGCGATAGTTTCCGTCGCCATTGCGGACGTAGGTGCGGGTTGTTCCGGTACCGGACGGATACAACCGGATGGAAAGCGGTGTTTCATCCGGTATTCCGAATAGAAGGCTGCGTACGTTTTCAGGAAGTGTGCCGTAAGGTTCTGGCATGACCGCCTGTTGATACTCTGTCGCTTCGAGAGTTCTGCTGCCGTCCGGATCAGTATCCTGTTCGGGGGGCAGGGTTGTAAATGTGCGATAAACGAATTCTACCCGGTTTTCCCGTTGTACCTTGAAAGCCGCATACCAGCGGTTTCCCGCATGTTCGAGTCCGGCACACTGCGAATCCGGTGGAAGCCCGAGATTGCTTATCCGGGAAAGGGGTGAAAAGGTGGAAGTAATTGGTGAGTAGCGGATTAAATAATCATCACTGATTTTTCCGGCTGTCTCGCTGAAAAAACTGTTCCGGTACCGGTGTATGGCGGTAAATTCACCTGTGAGAACGAAACCTGCGGCTGTCTGTCCGGCAAAAAAGTCCGGATCTTCCGCGAGAACCGGGGGTATGTCTTCCGATCCCGGTGCCATAACCCCGAGACGGTTGATGAGAAAAACCGGACCATCGGGCAGAATGGCAACATCGGATACCCTGACTGCTTCGGTCCATGGAACAAAGGGTTTCGCCGGTATGGATCGGGGTGATGGTGCCGCATGAATTCCCCGTGAAGAAAGATAATACCAGGGTTTTCCTGTGGCGGTATCGGGTTCAATGGGTTCCGGGAGAGGCGAACGCGCTTTGCACGAGACCAGGAGCATGATGCAGGCTGTTGCCGTGATGATCATTTTCATACCGTTTTACAGTACCCGAGGAGTCGGCTTCTTGCAAGCTGTACGGCATGAAAAATACACCGTTCCCCGAACTGGATCCCGTTTGTATGGTTATGCAGCCGTTTGTTCCGTAAAATCGGCTCATGCCCTCCGGTATTTCGACTGAAATACCTTCCGGCCCGGGCCAGATAAACGCGGTTTTGCCCGGCCATGCGGAGATAAACTCCTCTCCAGCTTCGGGAATACGGTTTTTCAGGGTTATCCGGTACGAATGCAGCGGGCGCGGTTTTATGTCATACACCCGGAACTCGCCTGAAAGCATCGCCGGAACCAGCCGTGTGTAGTCAATGTATTCGGGGTTTTCCATCGTGGCAATTTCCTGAACCAGCCGGTTCCAGTTAAAGCGGGACAGGATGTTTCCGGCTGTTTCGGCACCATCGTTTGCCGATAAAAGGGCTTGTGTTGCAGCGATTGCAGCGGTTCCACCGGCCCAGTCCGCATGTATCTCTGCTGCTTCCGGGGACGAGCGGGCAAGCGGGGGGTACACGCTTCCCGCAACCGGGTACGGACCATGACGGGGATCGGTGTGTGCAAGTTCGGCAAGAATTGGAGTAAACACCCCTTTTTCGAGAACAAGTACACCGGTTCTTCCCTGTACATGCTGTTCTTTACCGGCTGATCCGGCCGGGTGCCAACGCAGTGTCCAGACCGGATCGGTGATCCCTGCGCGTTCTGCCGCCGGGGGCAAGGCCGGCAGAAGGACAGTTACCGCCTCTTCTTCGCTGAATACGGATGCAAGCATTCCGCAGGAGATAGCGGAGAAGAGAAGACCTGGCGCAAGGACAAGGAAAAAATAACGGTATTTCATGATTAGTACTATGCGCGTTATCCGTTACGGTGCCCGTATTTTCCTGCAATTTATTGACAGGGTACCCGCCTCTGATATACTTGACAGCAGGAGGCCGCAATGAAGGCATTATTTATCGGCGGAACCGGGACCATCAGTGGAGGGATCTCGAAACGGGCGGTTGAACTGGGTTGGGATTTGTGGATGCTGAACCGGGGTTTTCATAAAGACCGGGTTGTTCCCGGTGCAACGCTGCTTACCGCGGATATCAACAGTGACGAAGCGGCCGTTGCAGATCTGATACGGGGCATGAAGTTTGACGTTGTCGTCGATTTTATCGCCTTTGTCCCAGGCCAGCTGGAACGGGACGTCCGGCTTTTCTCCGGAAAAACCCGCCAGTTTATCTTTATCAGTTCTGCATCAGCGTATCAGACCCCGCCTGATTCCTGGATGATTACCGAAAATACCCCGCTGGATAACCCGCTGTGGGAGTACTCGCGGAACAAGATAGCCTGTGAAGAGTATCTCCTGGGGCAGTACCGGGAACATGGATTCCCCTGTACGATAGTCCGCCCGAGCCATACCTATGATGATCGCTATCTTCCGGTTGCCGTACACGGCAAGAACGGCGGCTGGCAGGTTGTGGACCGGATCATTCGCGGGAAACCGGTTATTGTTCATGGTGATGGTACGTCGTTGTGGACCCTTACCCACAGCGATGATTTTGCGAAAGCTTTTTGTGGCATTATGGGAAACAGTGCAGCAATCGGTGAAACCTGTCAGATAACCAGTGACGAAGCGCTGAGCTGGAACCATATTTATGACTGTATCGGCGAGGCCCTCGGCAAACCGGTGCACAAGTACCATGTAACCACCGATTTCCTTTCCGCCTGCGATCCCGAATACACGGGAACCCTTGGCGGGGACAAGGCTCATTCGGTTGTTTTTGACAACACGAAGGTGAAAACGCTCGTGCCGGATTACCGTGCCGCTATTCCGTTCAGTGAGGGAGCTGCCCGCTGTGTACGCTATCTCCAGAACACCCCTGCCGCGCAAATCCCTGATCCCGCCTTTGAGCAGTTCTGTGAACGGGTAATCAGCGCACAGGAGGCTGCGAAGAATGCCTTCTTTAGCAGCATTACCCGCTGACGGGACGCGGGATCACGTCAGGCTCAGTACGCCTTCTCGTGAACACCGGAAACAGCTCGCCCTGACGGGTCATTCATGGTTTTCCAGGTTGCGTCCCACTCGAGTGCAATGGACGTGGAGCAGGCGACGCTTGCCTCATGGGCAACCGTGCGCGCCGCGCTCGCGGACGGGAAGAAATCTTCAAATATGGTCCGG
>CAZVEL010000357.1:0-5065 GCA_964626305.1 uncultured Treponema sp.
TTCCGTTAAAAATAACGTCTTCCATCTTCTCGGCCCGCATCGCCCGGGAGGCCTGCTCCCCGAGAACCCATTTCACCGCGTCTACAACATTACTTTTTCCACAACCGTTCGGACCGAGAAGGGCCGTAATACCCTCGGAGAATTCAATGCGTGTACGATCAGCGAATGACTTAAAACCGAATATTTCCAGACTTTTCAAAAACACGTGTAATTGGGCCCCTTGAGTTAAAAAAATAGAAATTTCAGTGTATACTGTACCCTACCGGATACCTTCCGGTCAATGGAATGCGGATATGAACCGGCAGATAGTATTTTTCCACCGGTCCTCCGCGGTGGAACACCGCATGATTCGCGCGCTTGAAGCGGGCGGCATGAAGGTTTGTGCAGCCCGTTCCCCGGCAGCCATGCATACCCTTTTTCTGCGAAAACTCGTCTCAACGGTCGTTTTTCCACACGAGCTTCTCGGAAAATACCATATCCGGATACGAAGCCACCTTCTTGAAGCAAAAAGTCCTATCGCAGTACTGTGCTGGATTCAAAGAAAGGATGGAAGTATAGCCACCCGGATAGTTTCCATAGGCCCTGAAAGCATGAACAAAACCGCAGCCCGCGAAAACCGCCGTGTCGCCTCCCGGGCCGCCCTGCTCCTGCGCGCGTGCGGCTCCCCCTGTTCGAACAATCAGGCCGGGGAACTGTGTGAGACAGCTGCCACCTACTTCGTCCCGGCGGCATTATCATCGCTTCCCTACATGCACCGGAAAATGCGTTTGATCCTGGAGGTAATTGCCGCTTCGGGAGAGGTGGGGACCAGCCCTGAACACATTATCCGGGAAATCTGGCCGGGAACAGAGCGGGACCGCATCCATGACCTTCAAAGCTATGTGAGCAAGCTTCGTAAATCTCTTGCGAACACAACACAGCCACCGATACGTATTCTTTACCGGAACCGCCGGTACCATCTCGTTCGGGAAAAAACAACCGAAAAATAAAAAAGGAGGGGCAAGCCCTCCCTATGTTGTACTATTCTCCCAAAACCGAAGAAATCCGCTCAAGCACCTTCTTGCGGTCCAAGGGTTTCACAATATAATTCTTTGCTCCCAGAAGAAGGGCTTTCTTCACGAGCTCTTCCTTCCCGAGTGCACTGATCATGACCACCTTGGCGTTTTTGTCAAAGGCAATTATCTGTTCGAGCGCGGTAATACCATCCATCTTGGGCATGGTAATATCCATGGTTACCAGGTCGACATTCGGACACATTTCCTTGTATTTTTCAACGCCGTCAAATCCGTCACTGGCGGTGCCAACCACTTCATATCCTTCGCTGGTAAGTATCTGTCCTATCTGTTTTGCGACAAACATCGAGTCGTCAACCACAAGTATCCTGTACGGAGTCCCGTCGGGCTTGAGTCCCTCAGGGGGTCGTTCATTTATCGCCGGAAAATCCTGCTTTGATATCATACATCTCTCCCTTTGTTTACATTCGATCCCGTATCGCGACGTTAACTTCCACTTTCCCATGATCCGTTGTCATGGGAACAATCAGTGCCTCAACTTCATGATCGGAAATCTCCATGCTTTCACCAGTAAATAGCGCCGGTGGTGTAAGATCAAAACGGAAACCGAGATCATGAAGTTTTGTTACCGCCTGTGCGGTTATCAGATTTGCCAGTTCGGTAATCGTTGCCTTGGCCAGATCATCGAAAGACGGCATTTCCTCGTTATTCATCTTTGAGGCTATTTTCATTGCAGTATCCAGTGTCATGTCAAAAATCACACGGCCTTCAACGTCACCTGCAAGTCCTACCAGAGCTGCCACACCCATGACAGGCATTGATGTTGACTTCAGATACAATTCACCACGACTCACTTCACCCCCGAGAACCTCGGTGAGTATATTGTACGCTGCTTCAACAAACGGGTTGATGTACTCTACACGCATTAACTACTCCTTGTTTATGGTACCCTGTTATTCTTTGCTGAACGAAACTATGTTCCCATTGACATGCCGGAGCCAGCCGCTCTGATGCGGCATGGCCTCATTCTGTCCCAGATACACCGTCCCGTTGTCTTTGAGTTTCTCTGAAAAATCCTGAATCAATGTCATTTGCTGCTTCGGATTCAGGAACGATAATACATCACGGGAAACGATTATGTCCATATTCGGCACATTGTTCTGATTATTACAATCGTGGTATTCGAACAGAATCATCTCGCGAACAGCTTCGTTAAATGCCCAGGAACCATTCACTCCCTGAACCATGTGCTTCCGGTAGCGTGACGAATCCCCCACATCATTGACAGAAAGCATTGGCGCATTCGAAATGGACAAAAGGTCCGAATCGTTGGCATAAATACGTATCCGGCTTGAGGGGTACCGTTCCAGAAAGGCAACTGCGAGGCTGTAAGACTCATAGCCTTTTCCGCAACCGACATTCCACACATTGATCTGTTTTGCCTGGTTATCCGGAAGAGATGCGACAAACGCATCCATGAGCTGATCACTCCATAATCGTCCGGTATCCGGTGAAAAAAAAGTTTCCAGATACTGTTCGGCGTCCGCGGTTGAAGCCAGCTGGGTTTCATCGGTTTTGCGCATGGTACGCCATTCGCGATACCGCTCCGATACCCAATGTTCATTAACTGCGGTTACATGGAATTTTGCAAGCGCGGCAAGGCCGTCCCTGATAAAGGAAATATCCAGTTCAACCCGGGACACTTTCTTATCCGGGGCAGGAGCCCTGGTCACTTCCATTTCTGGCAATGCCTCGGCTTCTTCCTCCCGCACGTGAGCACTGAAGATACGTTCCACATCAAGCAGAATGTACAAACGGCCCTGATTTTCAACAACACCGTGAATATACTTGATATTGATATCGCCAAAGATCGGGTGCGGCGGCTGGATGGTACTTTTGGGGATGCCTACGACCTTGTCTATTTCATCTACGACAATACCGAATGTCTGTTCATCAACATGGATGAAAATAAGGCTTTCTACCGCATCCTCATCTCGTTTAGGAGTGGGTATGTTGAAAAATATCCGTAAATCAATAATCGGAATAATATCACCACGGAGATTATACACACCGAGGACAAAGGGCGCGGTGTTGGGAACATAGGTAAAACGCCCCGCCTTCGCTATTTCCTTGACATCCATGATGTCTATGGCATAATCCTTCCCGGCAAGGGAAAACGTAACCATTTTGAAATCGATTACGGCAATCTTCTCCAATGGCTCACCATTTTCATCGGTAGCGATTTCTGCACTGTCCAATTCGCGTATTGCTGAGTCACTCATAGTATTCCTCTTACCAGACTGCCGCTTCACGGCGTTCACGTTCATTTATTTCCTGCTTGAGTCCGAGATCAAGCAGCTGGCTTACATCAATAATCAGTGAAACGGAACCATCACCCAGGATTGACGCTCCGGCGATACCGGGCGAGTTGGTAAACTGGTCACGGAGCGGTTTAATTACAACGTCTTCTTCACCAATCAGGCTGTCAACCATGAGGCCGATCTTCTTTTCCGAGGTTCCCACAATAACAATGTAGTTGTACTCACTGTTTTCCCTGTTCTGGATACCGAATAACCGGTTGAGACGAAGCAGACTTATTACCTCGTCGCGTACATTGAATACCTCATAATTGTCTATCCGGCTCACATCATCTGCGGTCACCCGGTGACTTTCGATAACCGATGTAATCGGAATCGAATAGACTTCCCTGCCAACACGAACCAGAAGTCCCTGAATAATGGCAAGAGTGAGCGGGAGACGGATAACAAACCGGGACCCAACATTCTGCTTCGAATCGATCTGAACGGTTCCGTTCAATTTCTCAATATGGGTGCGGACTACATCAAGACCCACCCCGCGACCGGAAACATTGGTAATCTGGGACGCGGTGGAGAATCCTGGTTCAAAAATGAGCTGAAAAGCCTCAATGTCCGTAAGGTTCTTTCCGGGGTGAATGATGCCACGCGAAATCGCCTTTTCCTTGACGGACTCCACATCAATACCATGGCCATCATCGGCAATTTCAATAACTATCATGTTCCCTTCGTTACTCGCCTTGAGTAACAGAGTTCCTTCCTCTTCCTTGCCAACGGCAGCACGATCGGCGGCTTTTTCTATTCCATGATCAATGGCATTGCGAACACAGTGCATGATCGGATCAAGAAGATCCTCAACCACGGACTTGTCCAGTTCGGTATCCTCACCTTCTATAACGAGGTTAACTTTTTTCCCAAGATCCCGCGACAAGTCGCGTACGAGCCGGGGGAACCGGCTGAATATCTGGCTGATGGGAACCATCCGGATTTTCATGACTCCTTCCTGAAGCTCACCGGTTATTCTTCCCAGATTCTGCGCTGCCGAGCGGAATTTGCCCACCGAACCTTTCATGGAAGATTCAAGAGAACCGAACACATCAAAAACATCGGAATAACTATCAATGAGCTCCTTCCTGAGCTCCTTTACATCTTCTCCGTCCTGCACCCGTTCAAGATAATCGGGAATATCGTCAAAAAGATTGCGCAGACGATCTTTCCAGCTGTTCTGTGTCTGCTGGAATTCTGTTAACAAATCTGAAAACTGCAACGCACTCTGGTTAAATGAAGCCTTGGTTATAACCGTTTCGCTGACCAGATTCAAAAGATAGTCGATACGCCGTGAATCCACCCGTAACACCGAACTGGATGAGGCATGATGCGCTGATGTCTGGCTTTTTTTTCGTGATTCCGGATGCGGATTCTCTGTGGTATCATCTTCTTCATCCGCATCCACTACAGACGGGGATTCCGGAGGAACGGCACTCTGCTTTGGAGTCGAAACGGAAGCAACTGGCGCTTTCTCTTCAGGAACAGGCTTCGCTTCGGAAACCGGTCCGGCCGCAGAAGCTGGTTTGGCACCCGTACCCGTAACAAACGGGGTAACTGTTACAGTTGTCGTTACATCGGAAATGGACGCGGCGTGTTCGAGTGTCTCGGCATTTTCAGTAGTGGCGACAAAATACACCACTGTTTCATGGAATTCATCTTCGCAGAGCGCGTCAAAATCCGGAATGGTTT
>CAZVEL010000358.1:0-4823 GCA_964626305.1 uncultured Treponema sp.
TGCGGATACAGGTGTTTTCCGTATACACCCTGATATCCGATATTATGAATGGTAAACACGCTCGCAGTCGCCGAAAAATCTGTATATTCTTCATGAAACTTCAACAGGATTGGCGCGAGTGCGGCTGCCCAGTCATGGGCATGTACAATGTCAGGTGTCCAACCAATCTTGCGGCAGAGCTGAAGTGCGGCATGCCCGAGAAGGGAAAAGCGTTGCGGATTATCGTTAAAATCAGGTTCGTCCGGTGCCCCGTAAATTCCGTCCCGCCCGTAACTTTGTTCATGGTCAATAAAGTATACCGGTACGTTTGAATCGGGCAGTGAGGATGAATACACACCGGTCCAGACTTCCTGGTATCCGCATTGGACGCCCATGGGACCGTTCAGATGTTCCAGCTTGCTACGGTCTATACGGTAATATCTCGGTAGTACAATACGTACATCATGACCGAGTTTTGAAAGCGCGACAGAAAGGGCGGAGACAGCATCTGCGAGACCTCCGGTTTTAGCAAAAGGAACCGCTTCACTTGTTACCATTAAAATGTTCAAAAAAGCCTCCTTGGCTTACCAGGCAGCTCCGGCCTGTATAAATGCCTCCCGTGAAAGAGATATGCTCCGTTCGGATATGCAGTACGCAAGCCGGATCCATCCGGCTTTTCCGAATCCACGGCCGGGGACAGCCAGTATCCGGTAATTTTTCAGGTGATCACAGAATGCCGTATCGTCTCCTTCATCTCCAACTGAATTCTTTCTTTCCGGTACACGGCAAAAAAGGTAAAAAGCGCCCTCCGGATTTGAAAAAGGAATGTCCGCCTCATTGAGAATATTCATGAGGATTTCCCGCCGTTTTTCATACACACTGTAATCAACCGATTCCTTCCAGCAGGCGGCAACAACCCGCTGGAAGGTTGCCGGCGCATTTACAAAACCGAGGATTCTTGTTGAATAAGTAACGGCTTCAGCCAGCTCAAGAGAATTCTCTGCATCGGGGCAAATTGCCGCATAGCCGATCCGCTCGCCCGGAAGACTGAGATTCTTCGCAAATGAACTGACGACAACGGTATCTTTCCACCAGGGAAAAATGGGAGCAACTTCTTTATTGTTATACACAATCTCCCGGTAGGGTTCATCAGAAATAATCATGACCGTTCTGCCGGATTTTTCCCGGTGTGCTTCAAGCATTTTCCCGAGTTGTTCCATCTCGGAAGCAGAGTAAATTTTCCCGGTGGGATTATTGGGGGAATTGATAATGACCGCCGCCGTTTTTTCGTTCAGAGCGGATCCGATGGCTGTGATATCAAGGGAAAAGTCTTCCAGTGTGGTAACAGTGACCAGATTGCCGCCATGATTACGGACATATTGTCCGTATTCAACAAAATATGGAGCACTCACCAGAACCTCGTCTCCGGGGGAAAGAATTGTCTTGAGGACTGAATTCATGGCACCAGCGGCGCCGCATCCCATAACAACATGAGTAAAAGGAATATCAACACCCTGTTCTTGTGAAACTTTTTCGGCCATGGCTTTCCGTGTTTCAGGATAGCCTGCGTTGGGCATATACGCATGCTGCCTGGATTCTGTTGATGAACCGAGCTCCCGGAGTATTTCATGTATCTTTGCCGGAGGGTCAAGATCCGGATTGCCGATACTGAAATCAAATACCTTGTCGGCGCCATAGTGCTGTTTGAGCTGCATTCCTTCTTCGAACATTTTGCGAATAAACGACGATGAAGCCATATAATCCTTGATGTGTGGTGCTACGGGCATAGAAAGCTCCTGTGTATATGTATAGCTACAGCATAACACATCGAATCTGTTTTGTATGCATTTCTCTTGTAATTGGAGGGCAGCTATGGTACTCTGTTCATACGTTGAACAGACATGGAACATGATTCTGAATTGCTTCTTCTTAACACTATCCACGAATACGCCGGACAAAAAAAAGAAATCAGCCAGCGTGATTTGTCCCGGGCGATAAATATGTCCCTCGGCATGACTAATGTTCTCGTAAAACGGCTGACCCACAAGGGACTCATCGTTATGAAGAAGGTCTCGCCCAGAAATGTAACCTATGTCCTTACTCCGGACGGTATGAATGAACTTGCAAAGCGAACATACCGCTATCTGAAACGAACCATGAAGCAGGTTGTTGTTTACAAGGAAGCCGTATTGTCTCTTGCACAGAAGGCTTCAGTATGCGGATTCACCGCGCTGGTCATGCTGGGGGAAAGCGACATAGCTTTTATTGTTGAATATGCGGCGGGGAGGCTCGGTATGGATTTTCACCTGCTTGCCCTTGCTTCTGATATACCCGAAGGGAGTTTTGTGTTTGTGTCTGAAACAGTATCAGAAAGAATTGAATCACTTCCGGAATCCGGTAGTGTATATATAAGAAACCTCTTCAGGGAGGATGTGTAAATGTGTACTGATGTAGTAATTCTTGCCGGTGGTGTTGGAGAACGACTCTGGCCGGTGTCAACAGAATCCCGTCCAAAACAGTTTCTCAGGGTTGCAGGAGAGAACAGTTTTCTTCAAAGCGCGATAGAACGGGCCTGGTCCCTTGGCGTTTCGGGGAATATTTATGTTATTACGAGAGCAACCTGGACGGATCTGGTTGTGGAAGATATTCGCGATCTTGCGGAGCGGAAAAATTTTCCCGGTCTTCCGGAAAAGACCATCATCATGGGAGAACCGTTCGGCAAAAACACAGCTCCGGCTGCCGCATGGATTTCACGGATGCTCGAAACCATAAATCCCGGGAAAGGCTCATCCATTCTTCTCATGGCCAGTGATCATGTTATCGGTAACACGGAACTGTTTGTCCGGGATGTCGATACCGCCTCCTGGTTCGCCGATCAGAACAGTCTTGTCTCCTTCGCAATCTCCCCCCGATATCCTTCTACCGGGTACGGGTACATAACGGCGGGAACCCCGCTCGAATGTTCCACAGAAAACGCAGCAAAGGCGTTTACAACCGCAGCATTCCGTGAAAAGCCCGATGAAGAAACCGCCCGGCGCTATTGTGCTGAAGGCAATGCGTACTGGAACTCGGGTATTTATGCGTTTCGCTGTGATTTTTATCTGGAAGAACTTGAAAAGCACGCCCCGAAAATCTCTGAGGCATTCTCGCAATCCATACTGCCGGAATACCGCACGGCAGGTGGAATCCGGGTGATGGAAACGCATGACGGTGTTCTTGCTGCGTACGAAGCAACACCGTCTGTTTCAATTGACTATGCGGTAAGTGAAAAATGCGATCGTTCTGTTTCCGTTCTTGCCCGGTTTGACTGGAACGATGTGGGCTCTTGGGATTCCCTTATAAATTATCTTGACCCCGAAACCGGTTGTGCCTCTCTGATAAACTCTTCTGAATCATATGTGCATTCCGATATTCCTGTGGCCCTGTGCGGTGTAGAAAACCTTATTGTGGTAATACGGGACGGCAAGGCGTTAATTTCCCGAAAGGGACAAACGAATCTGGTCAAAGAAGCTCTTGCGGATTTGCGAAAAAAGGATGCTTTGTGAACTATCTGGTTACCGGCTGCGCCGGCTTCATCGGCTGTTTTACTACCTGTGAGCTGTTACTCGCCGGTCATACCGTTACCGGTCTTGATTCGGTAAACGATTATTATTCCACCGATCTCAAAGAAGAACGGCTGGCGCTTGTTGATAAAACCGCTGCGGAGAACCCCGCCTCCCGCTGGGAGTTTGTCCGCGGGGAACTTGAAAACTCGTCTCTGGTAGACGAGCTTTTTGCCCGGAAAAAATTCGATGTTGTGATTCATCTGGCAGCCCAGGCCGGTGTCCGGTACAGTATTGAAAATCCCGCGGCATACATCTCGAGCAATATCAGCGGGTTTCTTTCAATTCTTGAAGCATGCAGAAAGTATTCTCCGTCACATCTGGTTTACGCCTCCAGTTCTTCAGTGTATGGACTCAACCGTTCGGATGCTTTCAGTGAACGTGACCGCTGCGATCATCCAGTAAGCATGTACGCAGCGACAAAACGGTCAAATGAACTCATGGCTCATACCTACAGTCATTTGTACAATTTACCGGTTACCGGACTCCGTTTTTTTACCGTATACGGCCCGCTCGGGCGGCCGGACATGGCGTATTTCAAATTTGCGAATGCCATCATGCATGATCGTCCAATTGATGTGTATAACCACGGTGATCTTCTGCGCGATTTTACGTACATAGACGATGTCGTCCGTGCGGTACTCCTCATCGCCGGAAAGACGGCAACACCGGACCCCTGGTTTTCCCCAGAGACTCCCCTTCCCGACCGGTCCGGAGCTCCCTTCAGAGTATACAATATTGGAAATGCCCACCCGGAACGTCTTGAGCGGTTTATCAGCCTCCTTGAGAAGTACCTGGGCAAAACGGCTAAAAAAAACTATCTTCCAATGCAGGATGGCGACGTATACATGACTTCAGCAGATACCGCAGCTCTTGAACAGGATTTCGGATGGAAGCCGGACACCCCGCTTGAGGACGGGCTCAGACAGTTTATTGACTGGTACAAGGAGAGAGAACTATGGCAACAATAGCAGTGGCAGGAACCGGATATGTGGGACTCGTCTCGGGGGCATGTCTTGCCGATTTTGGCAACACCGTTATCTGTGTGGACAATAACCAGCAGAAAATTGACAATCTTAAAAAGGGAATAATTCCCATTTATGAACCGGGTCTTGATGATGTTGTGAAACGTACTGTTGATTCCGGTCGCCTTTCTTTCACGGTTGACATGGCTGCCGCCGTGAGATCAAGTGACGTCATTTTTATCGCGGTGGGAACGCCTCCCGCCGATGACGGCAGCGC
>CAZVEL010000359.1:0-4517 GCA_964626305.1 uncultured Treponema sp.
GACCGGCGGCCTGGAAGAACCGCTCCTTCATGTCCATGTTCCGCGCCGCGATGAACGGGAAGGTATCCTTCATGAAAAGAAAGGAAAGCGCGCCTCCCCCGCCGGTAATCTCGTACTCTGATACCGTATAGCCAAGATAGACGAGCGCATTGAGAATCGCAGAACTCTCGCAATGTTTACCTTGTACCGGATCGGCATAGTCAAGCTGAACCGATTTCCTGACATTCTCGCGCACGGGCGAAGAACAGGAAACAAACGCCATGGCGGAAAGCACCGCCGGAAAGAACCATTTCATATGAGCCTCCATGTACAGAAGGCTAAAGTCTGCCCCGGGGGCGGGGTCAAGAAGTACTGCTACCAAAATTGTTGAAATAATTCCAATAAGTATCGTAGTAGATCCCTTTTAGACAATCGGAATCATGATCTCAAAGCAGGTTCCAGATCCCTCTTCACTGCGTACCCGAATATCCCATCCATGGGAGTCAATAATATTTCGTACAATAGTAAGGCCCATTCCCATACCAGCTTCCCGTCGGGAAGCACTAGCTCTCCAGAAAGGATCAAAGATATACGGGATATCCTGTTCTGCTATTCCGGATCCGGTATCACAAATTTCTATAAGTATCGTGCTCCATGATTGATCGATTTGAGTTTCGGCCGGATCAGGTACCTTGCAGGCGGAAAAAGATACAGAATCATTATCCCGGGTATACCGGAATGCGTTCATGCAAATATTTTCCAACGCTCTGGTAAGAAGGTGTTCGTCGTATTGTATCATTAGGTCATCCTCGATATTTATGGTCCATGAAAATTTTCGTGACAACACGGTTGCATCGTTTCTCATGCGCAAGCAGAATTCTTGCAAAAATATTCCTAACGATCCCGGATGAAGAGTTTGACGCCATTCGCTGGAGTCCATACGAGCATATCCTATAAGGTCATCAATCATGCTTTCCAACTGATCAACTTTTGTCGTTATGATGGTTAGGCTCTTATCCATTTCGTCGGGTTGTTGTGCCACACCGTCAAGAACAGCTTCGGCGTATCCCTTGATGAGCGAAAGAGGGGTTTTCAGGTCATGACTTATTCCCATGATAAACCGCGACCTTCTAACTTCCTCTTCCTTTAAGGACAGACGCAGGTGATTCAGCGAAGAGGCAAGAGACGTTATTTCATTACTTCCCGAAAGGTCAATCTCAAGATCCAGTTCGCCGTCTGCAATACGCCGGGTCATGTGCTCGAGCGATGAAACTGAGGTACTGATGGATCGGGCAATGAGAACGGAAACAATAGCAGAAAAAATGAAGATCATAATCAGAATTATCAGCGTACCAACCAGAAACATATCAAAGGGCCGCGGCGGACGGAATTCATTCCGGTCAAAGCGGGTAACCACAATAAATTGTTCGGTTGTGGTATGTATGATTTCTGTTTGATAAACAACGCCGTCGTTTTCCGGAAAAAAAGAATCCAGTATCCCGCTTGTTGTGTTTATGCGTAATCCGGGTGAATACCGGTCTGCACTTGAGTATAGAACAAGTCCTCGCTGATCAAGGACAACAGTTTCCAATTGTATCGGTTTTTTTGACAGATTATTTTTCAGAGCTTCCCAGGACTGTTCATCCAGTTTCTTGCCCGTCTGCTCAAATACGGTTGTTACATCCGGGATAAGGACCGATTGCTGATCATGCATTTTCCAGATTATGGTAACGGCAAGGCCAAGAACAAATGGAACAACGATAATGCCTGATAGCAGAATAACAAACTGTGAACGAATTTTCATGATGATTCCTTGTTACTGGAAAAGCGATAACCGATACCATGTACGGTTTCAATCCATTGGGGCTTTGCCGGGTCTTCTTCAAGTTTTTTTCGAAGGCGCTGGATATATACAGCAACTGCCGTACTGTCGCCATAACGATTTTTCCACACATTCGCATATATTTCATTGGTCGACTTGGGAACTTCGATGTTTTCAACCAGATATCGTAGTACGTCGAACTCCCGTGCGGAGAGCTGTATACGTTCACCACCCCTCCACAAAAGTGACGTTTTCAAATCAAAACGATAGGGACCAAAAAAAATCATATCTTCTTTTGCACCATGATTTTCCAGCAATTCACGCTCACGACGCAACAAGGCTCTGACACGGGCAACAAGAACACGAGGAGAAAAGGGTTTTGTTATAAACTCGTCAGCACCATACCCGAGGCCGGTAATGATATCTTCGTCCGCATCACGTGCCGAAACAATGATGACACGAGCCCGGGTATTTCCATGTATTGCATGCAAAAACTCGAAACCGTCCATCCCTGGAAGATTGATATCCAGAAGAATAATGTCAGGATCCAGTTCCGGAAGACAGGCAAGTGCGTCTTCTGCAGTTTCGGTCACCGTTACACTGAGTCCTTCACGAGAAAGGTACAGATTGAGTAAATCAGACAGTTCAACAACATCTTCAACGACAAGAACCCTGGCATTCATAATTCAAGTATAGATATGAAAAACAACAACGACAAGAAGACAGACCTGCAATGATCTGTTTATAACAAAATGTTATAAACACTTCATTTACTGTTTATAGGCCTGCCAGGCAGAGTTTGATACCTTCAGCGTGAAGCGTTTCGCTTCGGGAGGTAATGCATGCACATACGTATACAAGTGTATCTTGTGTTGCTTGCACTCTGTATCCCGGGATTAGTCTGGGCACAGGATGCAATAGATCTTGAGAAAGCAATTCAACTCGCACTTGAACATAATACGCAAATTAAACGAGCTGCGATTTCTCTGTCAGTTGAAAAGGAGAAGTCAGATTCCGTCTGGAACAGTTTCTACCCCGACATTACAGCACAGGGGAATACCACGAAGCAGTATCAACCAGAAGCAAATTCAACCGTATCCGGTTCGGTTGGTGCTTCCCTGACGCTTTCACCGGCAATCGTAGACTCCTTTAACGCTACGAGGATTTCGTATGAAACCGGGAAAATATCGTTTGCGGATGCAAAACGGGATATTGAGCGGTCAGTGAGAAAGAGCTGGTATGCGCTGATTTCTGAACAGGAGCAATTGAAGGTTCTTGCACTCAGCGAGAAGAACAGCAAATCCAGTTATCACCTTACACAGGAAAAATACCGGGCAGGTCTTTCAAGTGAAATAGACCTTTTAAATGCACAAATCGGTGCAGAAGAAAGCGAACTGGAAAGAAAATCTGCACAGGCGGAATTCGACCACAACATGGCAGTTTTTTCGCACCTCATCGGAATTACCGATTCTTCAGCGGTGTTCTTCGTTCTTGAGGAATTTGACGTACCAGAAAACATGGTAGCATTCAATCCTGCAATGCTACAAAACGATTCCATACGAACCCTTGAGAAAAATATTGAGCTGGCAATAGCAAATCGACAGACCCTCTTCAAATCGTCCTTCCTCCCGTATCTGACTCTTGGATGGAACTGGGAAACATCATCAACAATTGACAATCCCCATGAATGGAACGAGAGGGCAAGCCTTTCTGCTTCTGTCACGCTTCAGTTGGATCCGCTTCTCCCCGGATCTTCTGCACGGGTACAGATTACCGAGGCAGACGCGACAATTGCGGACAGGAAACTACAACTCAATGATATGCGAGTCACTGTTCGACTTGACATGGAAAAGCTCTTGTCGTCAATCAAAACGGGACAGGATAATCTTCACGGATATGAAACAACTCTGACACTTGCAGAGCGGAGTCTGGAACTCACGCGGGAAGCGTACTCACGGGGAACCCGTGACCTGACAGCCCTGGAAACGGCTGAGCAAAACTTCAGGGAGGCCAGGCTCCAGGTACTGAAGCAGAAAAAAGCAATTCTTGAAGCAATAACCGATCTCGAATATCTTGCGGGTTTGCCGTTTGGCACCCTTGGAGGACTACATTGAAAAGAAAAAATATACTTCTTGCCGGCGGATTTCTACTGGTAATACTTGCGGTAGCACTGTTGCCGGGATTTTTTGGGGGTAATGAGAAAACCAAATTCTCTGATCTCCCCGGTCACAGCAGGAATAACACTGAACAGGAACAGGAAAGAACGGTTCGCTCAGAGACCGTACAAAGACGGACTGTACAGGAATACCTCACTCTTAACGGGAATATTGATTTTTCTGCAACAATAGATATCTATCCAGATACTGGAGGGACTCTGCAACGCTATACAGTTGCTGTGGGAGAGCATGTACAAAAAGGAAGTCTTGTTGCACATATTGATCCATCCCGGCCCGGAGAGCGTTTTGAGCTTTCACCTGTCTATGCGCCAACAGATGGTGTAATCATCACACTTCCGTATTCAGAAGGTGCAACGGTTTCCACAACGACATCACTGATGCAGGTAGCAAAAACGGATGAGCTGGAAATACAGGCCCGGGTTATCGAGCGCGATATTGCCCTGCTCAGGGAAGGTTTGCATGCCAGAGTAGTCCTCGAAGCCTGGCCGGACGAAATATTTCATGCGACTGTTTCCCGGGTAACTCCCTTTCTCGACTCC
>CAZVEL010000360.1:0-13290 GCA_964626305.1 uncultured Treponema sp.
GAGAAGAAAGGATTCTCTCTGGTTGCTTATTCCCGCCGCGACGATGTTTTCTATCGGATATCCTGAATCGGTGAATTTCGATACTGCTTCTTTAACCGCCTGGAGTGTGGTTTCAACGATATCGGATGGATTTTGCTCGACAAAACCATTTCCGAAAAAATGGGAGCTCAGGCTAACCGTGACAGTTGCTGCAGCCTCGCCGTTTTGCCCGAAGATTATTGCTTTTGATCCGCTTGTTCCCTGATCTATGGCAAGAATGTACTTCATCATGTTCTCCACGATTCTATGGTCATTATGGTCTTTGAAATTCCTTCTGCATCCAGTCCAAAGTATATCTTGTTCTCCACAGCAATCCAGTTCTTGGTATATGTTCCTTCTGGAACGCCAATACGAGTCAATTTTGCTGCAAGTCCATTCTCTGCAATATGTTCAGCAACAAGACTTCCAATTCCTCCGTGTGTTGAATGTTGCTCCACGGTAAGTACATTCCCTGTTTTCTTTATGGAAGCAGCAAGATCTGTCCAGTCGAGCGGTCTGATACTTGATACCGCGAATACATCGGCCTTGCAGGTTTCGCCAAGTATCGCTTGTGCCTGAATTACATCGTGTACAGCGGTGCCCAGCGCGATAATGGTCAGATCGTCTCCTGTAGAAAATTTCACTGGTTTACCGGGTATAAATTGATATTCTTCCGGTGTAATATCCGCGAAATTTCCTGTATTAAGACTGATATATACCGGACCCTTGTGTTTTGTGACGGCGTATTCCGTAATCTGCGCACATTCACGCGGATCACAGGGTACATAAATCTCAAAATTGGGAAACCCGCGTATCGTACTGACATCGTTTACTTCGTGATGGGTACAGCCATCCGTTCCATAACTGAACCCTGCGTGAAGTCCATTAACCTTTACGTTGCTGTTGGAATAGCTGATGTCGACTTTGAGTTGTTCATTGGATCGTGAAATCAGAAATGGCGTTGCATTACCGGTCACGGGTACTAATCCGCAACTTGCTATACCCGCCGCAATACCCATGAGGTTTTGTTCTGCAATACCGACATTTATCACACGATCCGGGAATTCCTGCTTAAAAGGTTTTATTTTACTTGTACTGACGGAATCACTTACCAGATAGATGATATTTGCACCCTCTTTTGCAAGCTTGATATATGTTTGAACCTGGGTTTCTCTTAAACATGCGCTCATACTACCAACTCCTTCAGTGCTGTCTCTGCTTCTTCCATTGTGGGAATCCTGTGGTGCCATTCTACAATATTTTCCATAAACGATACGCCATGGCCTTTTACCGTATGAGCAATAACGGCGTGGGGTCTTTCGCCATCATAATCCAATGTATCAAACAATGAACAAATATCTGAAATTGAATGGCCATCAACATGATGAACATCGAATCCAAATGCCTGAAACTTGGCATCAAGAGGTTCTATACCCATTGTGTTCTCAATTCGGTCTCCAAGTTGAATTTTGTTGTTGTCTACTATTAATGTAAGATTTCCAAGCTTGAAATGTGCTGCAGCCATTGCGGCTTCCCAAATGCTTCCTTCCTGTAGTTCCCCGTCTCCGGTCAATATATAGGTACGGTATGAAGCGTTCTGTATTTTTGCGGCAAGAGCCATTCCAACCGCGTTGGAGAAGCCATGACCAAGGGCTCCTGTGTTAATCTCTATACCATTAACCTGATTTGTCGGGTGGATGGTCAGATCTGATTTATGTGTCAGGTAGTTGGCAAGGTCTTCACGGGAAATTATTCCTTTTGCTGCTAGGGTGCAGTATAATCCTTCTGATCCATGGCCTTTACTGAGAACAAAGCGGTCACGTTCGGGAGCATTCAAGGTGTCCGGAGATATATTGAGGGTATGAAAGTACAAAGCAGTTAAAATGTCAACTTCCGAGAGAGATGTGCCTATATGACCTCCTTTTGCTTTCGTTATAGTTTCTATAACCAATCTTTTTATTTCTATTGTTTTTGTATTGAGATATAAAGTGTCCATATATCCTCCTAAAGTGTTGCTATGACCTGATTATAAATGAAAACAAAAGTAAAGACAACATTAAAAGTATTAAAAAGAAAATAAAACAAAATAATAGGCTTTTTAACAGTATTTTTATTTGACAAAACAAAAAGACTGCCTTATTCTGATTATGGGCCCGGAAGAGCCTACATGTTTATCGAGGAGGATATTATGAGTAAAAGGATTATGGTACTAATCGTCGGCGCACTATTCTTGTGTACATCATTTGTATTTGCTGCCGGTTCGTCCGACAAGGCAGCGTCTGGTGGTGCGAAGAAACTGATTGTCATCATTACACCTGCACATTCAAATCCGTTCTTTAAGGCAGAGGCAGACGGAGCAAAGGCCAAAGCAGAATCATTGGGATATGCCACAAAGGTATACGTCCACGATGATGATGCCAACAAGCAGAGTCAGTACATTGATATTGCAATTTCTGACAAAGCAGCAGCGATCATTCTTGATAATGCTGGTGCCGATGCTTCAATTGCCGCTGTGAAAAAAGCGAAAGATGCCGGAATACCTTCATTCCTGATTGACCGTGAGATCAACGCAACCGGAATAGCAGTTTCCCAGATTGTTTCCAACAACTATCAGGGCGTTCAGCTTGTTGCCGAAAAATTTGTGGAGCTCATGAAGGAATCAGGTGATTACGTAGAATTGGTTGGTAAAGAATCCGATACAAATGCAGGCGTACGATCACAGGCCTACAACGATGTCATTGGTCAGTATCCAAAAATGAAGCGGGTAGCACGTCAAAGCGCAAACTGGAGTCAGACTGAAGCTTTCAGCAAAATGGAATCTATCATTCAAGCATATCCCAATATCAAGGGTGTTGTGTGTGGTAATGATACGATGGCTATGGGTGCAATGGCTGCACTTAAGGCAGCCGGTAAAGGCAATGTAATTGTGGTTGGCTTTGACGGCTCTAACGATGTGCGGGATTCAATTCTTGCCGGAGATATCAAGGCAACCGGTTTACAACCTATGGGACGCATTTCAGAGGTTGCTGTGGAACAGGCCGACAAGTATATCCGGACTGGTAGCACAGGGCTTCCTGAGAAGCAGTTGTTTGATTGTATCCTTATTACCAAGGGAAATGCATCAAAGCTTGACAATTTTGCAATGATAAAATAGTCAAATAATCCTGGACGGCGGTGCAAGTAAAAAGGTGCCCGCCGTCGTTTTTTCTGGTGTACGGGATAGTCGGCACGGGCAGGGCGAAAACACCGCAAGAGTACGCCGATGCGTGCTAACATTGTGTATGGAGTTGATATGAAACAATTTGCTTTCTTATGTATCATTATTTTTTTGTTTATCTCTTTTTCATGTAAAATCGTAAAACATGAATCCTCGCCAGTAAAACCTGCCGGGGATCAAGAAATATTTTTTTCGGACTCAGGGTTTGATCCGGAAGCCTATGTAGATACCATTTGGGATTCGAAGGTTCTACCCTGTGTTAAAAGAATGGCAAATGATGCAGAAACCATTCTTTCTGGACTCAGGAGTGATCCTGAGAATACCTCTGCCAAATATGGTTATCGTATAGGGGATGAAGGAGCCTTTTACAATTTTGCAGCAACTGGAAGGATAAGGATACTCAGGGTTGATACAAGTTCACGAAATGGAATTGCATATGCTGATCTTTGTCCGTATGATGGTGAAGACGATTTAATTCTCCAGATTGGTCCGGTATTCAAAGGTTCCTCCCTGAGGGATGTGCTTGATTTTATTTCACTGAACAGTTTTGCAAACCAGGTTGAGTATGCCCGTCTTGGTACTGCCCTAAATGCCAAAGTACGGGAAAATGTGGTAAACACGGACGATCCTTCCAGCTTCGACGGAAAAGAATATACAATGCTTTCAGTATTTACATACAACGATGCTCTGGATCTGCAGGTAATGACACCTGTTGTTTTAGAAGGCATAGAGGATTAGCATATGAATGAAGAAATAATTCTTGAAGCATGTGCTATTACAAAATGCTATCCTGGAACAGTAGCTCTTGATAATGTGAATTATAAGGTTCGGCGCGGCAAGGTTAATGTATTGATAGGAGAGAATGGTGCCGGGAAATCAACACTCATGAAGATTATTGCTGGTGTTGAAACGGCAACATCAGGATCCATTTTAATAAAGAATGAGGAAGTTTCCTATACATCACCTGCAGATGCCATCAAACAGGGTGTCGGGATTATCTATCAGGAACTTAATCTTTTCCCGAATCTTGACATTGCAGAAAACATCTTTATGACCCGGGAGAAGCTTGTAAAGGGAATGTACATAGATCATGCCAGTCAGATCAAGGAAGCAAAATACTGGCTCGAGAAGCTACAGCTTCATATAGAGCCTACGAGACTTGTGAAAAATCTTCGTGTCGGACAACAGCAAATAGTTGAAATAGCAAAAGTGCTTTCATTAAACGCAGAGATACTAATAATGGACGAACCGACTTCTGCCCTGAGTCAGGAAGAAGTAATGATTCTGTTCGGAATAATTGAAGAGCTTAAGGCTCATGGTGTGACGATCATATATATATCACATCGTCTCGATGAGATTATAAGAATAGGTGACCATATTACCATTCTTCGTGACGGTAAATTTATAGCAGATGAATGCGTCGAAAATATCGACATTCCCTGGATTATTTCCAATATGACAGGAGGGAACACTGTTGAACGTCTTGAGACAACCAGAATTCCGGGGGATGTTGTTTTAGAAGTTGAAAACATCAGTCTGAAAAAGGATGAAAAAAAATATGTGGTACACGATGTATCATTTACCCTTCGCAGGAACGAGATCCTCGGGATTTATGGTCTTCGTGGAGCCGGGCGTACAGAGCTTATGGAATGTATCATGGGAGCGCAACCAACCATGACCGGTGATATGGTCCTTGAGGGGGAGCCGGTTTCTTCAAAAGATGTGAGCGGTCGTATCACTGACGGATTTGCACTAATCCCGGAAGACAGAAAGAATCAGGGCATCTTTACCAATATGGATGTGTTGCAAAACATGACAATTTCCAGTCTTCGATTTTTTAAAAATCGTTTTTCCATACAACAAAAAAAGGAAAAAACGGCTGTTGATAAAATGATAGACAGGCTCCGGATAAAAGTGCCGAACCGGACAACAATGATAAAGTCGCTCTCGGGTGGTAACCAACAAAAAGTTGTAATTGGAAAAAGCCTGCTTACTAATGTCAAGGTGTTGCTCATGGATGAACCTACCCGTGGAATAGACATAGCCGCGAAAAGGGATGTGTTCAATATTTGCGAGATGCTTGCAAGTAAAGGTATGGGTATTATTTTTGTTTCTTCCGAAATGCAGGAGATGCTTGCAATACCTGATCGAATACTTGTATTGAGCGAAGGTAAACTTAAAGCTGAATTCCTTCGTGATGAGGTTACAGAAGAAAAACTCGTTCAGGCGTCTGCAATAGACCTAAATGCATAAAGGATTACATACAACAGGATAATTGGAGGAGAGCACATGACAACGCACAATTTGAAGAAGATAGATCTTAATTCAGTAATGACGAAAATGCAGGCCCTTTTGGCACTTGCGGCTTTATTTACCTTTTTTAGTATTATGAGCCCCAATTTCCTTAGCGGCGGGAATCTGATAATCATGTCAAAACATGTCGCGATGAATGCAATACTTGCGATTGGCATGACTTTCGTTGTTTTAACCAGTGGAATTGATTTGTCTATAGGTGCTATTTCCGGTTTAAGTGGAATGGTTGCCGGAGGATTGATCTATAAGGGTCTTGTGATAAATGTTCTTGGAGTTACCGTATATTTTACAGTACCTGTAATAATTGCCATAACAATAGTACTGGGCGTTCTCGTCGGACTGCTAAACGCCATTCTCATAACCAAATTTAATGTTGCGCCATTCATAGCAACTCTTGGAACGCAATTCATCTGTCGTGGCGCAGCAATGCTCTATTCAAATGGAAAAACATTCCCGAATCTTGTTGGCAAACCGGAATTGGGAAACACGGGCTTCCCGTTGCTTGGAGCCGGAACTTTTCTTGCAATCCCTTATTCAATCTGGATAATGATTGTTTTTGTAGTTATCAGTATCTACATATCCAAGAAAATGCCTTTTGGCCGGTACGTCTATGCTGTTGGCGGTAATGAGCCTGCCGCAAGACTTTCGGGAATCAAGGTTAACAAGGTAAAAATGCTGGTCTATATGATTTCCGGTGCTTGTGCAGCTGTTGTGGGACTTCTCATAAGTTCTGAACTGGTTGCGGCACATCCGGCAACAGGCGAAACCTTCGAGATGAATGCAATCGCTGCAACAGTTCTTGGTGGAACATCGCTTGCAGGAGGAAGAGGTTCAATAGGCGGAGCAATTATTGGTGCGTTTGTGATAGGAGTCCTCAACGATGGAATGGTCATGATGGGTGTGTCGTCTTTCTGGCAAATTGTTATCAAGGGTTTGGTCATTGTAGTCGCGGTTATCTTTGATCAGATGAAAGGCGAAAAAGCCAGGCGAATCGCGCAATAAGGAGTAAGGGAATGGATATGGTGTCACGGAAAACAGTTTTTGGTGTGATAGTAAGCAACCGAGGATTTTTTAACTCCCGTCTGTCTCTTGATTGCAGAAAGGAATTTCTTGAACTGCTCGATAAACTCGATATAGATGTTGTTGTGGTCCCGGTAGATAACAGAAATAGCGGTCTGGTAGGCACTCGTGATGAAGCAAAAGTGTGTGCGAGACTCTTTCGTGAAAACTCTGATAGGATAGACGGAATCATAGTTATACTTCCAAACTTTGGCGACGAGGTCGCGGTTGTTGAAGCAATTAAAGAATCAAACCTCGGGGTCCCGGTATTGGTACAAGCGTCAAATGATGAGATTGACAAGGTTGATATCAAATCAAGACGGGATGCGTTTTGTGGCAAGATCTCGTTGTGTAACAACTTGTATCAATATGATATACCCTTTACTGATACGACTTCACATACCATTGATATTGGATCCGAAGAATTCAAATCTGACATTGTACGATTTGCTTCTATTTGCCGTGTTGTGCGGGGACTCAAGAAAATGCGCGTGGGACTTGTAGGAACACGACCTGCTGCATTTCAAACAGTACGTTTCAGTGAGAAAATTCTTCAAAAGTACGGGATTACTACCGTTCCGGTAGATTTGTCGGAAATATTGAATCAGGCAATAGCGATTGAGTCTGACAGCGCCGTCCTAAAAGAAAAAGTAGCAGAAATAAAAGCGTATGGTCGTATACCTTCAACCATTCAGGAGAAAAACATTGACAAACAGGCCCGACTCTCTGTCGCAATAGATGAATGGTGCGATAAGAATGAAATTGATGCGGCCGCAATTCAGTGCTGGAATTCCGTTGAAGAAAACTACGGATGTGCGGTGTGCCTGACCATGAGCATGCGTGGCGAACAAAAGAAGCCAGCTGCTTGCGAAGCCGATATCTGCGGTGCAATTTCAATGTATGCATTAATGCTCGCAAGTGGAAATGCTTCTGCACTTCTTGACTGGAACAATAATTATGGCAGCGAGCCGGATCTATGTGTAAATACCCATTGCAGTAATTTTCCCAAAAGTTTCATGGGTACGGATGTTGAGATATCCAATCTTGATCTTCTTGGTGAGACCCTTGGTGCCGAGCGATGTTTTGGCGCAATCAAGGGCAAGGTGGCTCCGGGTGATATGACCTTTTTTCGAATATCGACCGATGATACCCGGGGTACAATAAAAGCCTATCTTGGAGAAGGTTCCTTTGTTGAAAAACCGTTTCCCATGGATGGTGGCATTGCCGTTTGCAAGGTAAAGAATCTGCGATCCCTTCTTGCAGTCATATGTGCTAACGGATTTGAACATCATGTGGCAATGGTTCGCTCTCATACAGCCTCCATAATACATGAAGCTGTTTCAAAATATCTGGGCTGGTCGATTCATTATCATGATGACAAGTAACGATCGTTTATTGCGGTAAGTGATTTTATCTGTTTTTTTTCTTCTTTTTTCTTTCCTTTGTTGCTGAAGTGCATACCCCGCTTTTGAGAATTAAGCGGGGTATGCACACCTTTTCATCAGAACCATGATTTGCATTTTACATTGACAACCAGCAGATAGTACGAAAGATATTTGATTGACGCAACGGGTCTATTTGTAAACGGTCAAACGGTCCCGGGTAACGGCGATGAAGAATTCGGCTGACCAGAGGTCGACTGCGCGCGAGTCGCGAACAAAGGGAAGGGCATCCGCTTGTACCAGCTTGAAATCTACCGAGGAAAAACGCTCTTCAAGAAGTTCCCGGAGGCTCTCCTCCTGTAACGGAACATCTCCCCAGTGTCCTGACTGGCGCATGCGCGCTTCAAGGTTGGCCAGGTTCAGGGGAATGTTGTTGGACAAGTACCATAGGTAATCAAAGAAGTCCCGGCCTTTTACCCGCTCTTTCCATTTCCGGCAGAGAAGTGCATGCACCTTTCCTGCGAACAGGGAAGGAGTATCATAGAGTCGTACAGCAAACGGAAGGGGACTCAGCCGGTATTTTGTCTCGAACGCGGCGCCTCCCGGCGGATCGGTATCAATTTCCAGTTTTACGCGCAAGAGGCTGTTCGGGGGCACACCGGATACGGGCGGCTCAAGAGAAGCGATCTTTACCAGATGAACCAGTGTCCCGCCCTTTATAAAAGCTGATTGAACCGGTCCGTCGACTGTTTTCGTTTTTTGCTCCACGGTCATGTTGAATCCCCAGGAAGCAAGTTCGTCACGAACCGCCGGCAGGTATTCATTCAGACTGAAGTACGTGTCCGGTTTTTCAAGACTGAAATCGAGATCTTCCGAATAGCGCTCGAGTCCGTGAAAGATCCGGAGGGCCGTTCCCCCGTAAAAGGCCGCACGAGAGAAAAAGTCTGTCCGCGACAAGCCAATGAGCGTTAGTTCCTGTACAATTTCACGGAGGGCGGCGCTCCGCTGTTCGTTGGTCCGGCACTGGTACTCATCGAGCATTCTTTTGACGGGGGAAAGATCTGTCATGGGGTAACTTCCTTTTCAAGCCAGAGCGAAAACAGGGAAAGGGCCTTTCTACCATACAAAGGGGCAAGGAACCGGACGAGATCCTTGTCCAGGGACCGGATATCTTCCATTTCGATCCTCCAGTACTCCGTGAGGAGCTCTTCGATATCTTCCCCTCGGGGAACCACTCCTGCCTTGTAGATGGCATCGCACAAGGCTTTTTCCCGCGACGCGATGAGAAACCGGTACCCGTCCGACTCTTCAAGAAGGAGACCATGAGGATAGGCAGCGACGGGCAGATAGCGGTACCGGTATTCGCCGAGCGGAGTCCGGAATCGCTTGTCACGGTTCTTTCCATAGCTTGCCGAGTCGATAACTTCTACGCGTTCCGGTATGAGTCCGTGCCAGGCAAGGGCGGTGTGAAAAGATACATACGAGGGACCGTAGATGACCGGGGCAAGGACCATTCGGGGCATCGACGGATCATCAATGTACAATCCCCGCCGTATCCGGATCATCTCCCCGCGTGAAACCATGCGGGTCAACTTTGCCTTGGGGGAGCCGTATGTGGTGAGCTTGTCCATGATCATCTGGTGGCTGTGCAGCATTTTACCTCCAGCAAGTATCATTATACTATACTTTCTGGTGATAAACAAGGGATTTCATTATACATTAGTAATCGCGTTATTTCTTCCAATTGATATGCTTTTGCCCGAATTCCGTTCTGGTTACCGTCTCATGGGTTGTATCAGAGTTGTTTTCGATTCGAGCAGTGAGCGGGTCCTGTGCAAGGATCCCGAGTTCCCGCCCGGGAAGGATGGCATCCTCAAAGACAAAGAACGTAAGACCGTCGGCGTCCAGGTCATCAAAGTTTTGAGGGAACGCTCGCCGGTATGCCGAGCAAAGGTCTTCCGTGAGGATCGTGTCAGTTGTGTGGAGAGCAATCAGGCGAAGCGCAAACAGAATGGATTCTCCGGCACCGTCCATCATCCTGTTATTTACGGGATTATCGGTGTCGTTATAGAGATCAATCATGGCCGCAAAAAGTTCGTGATAGAGTGTAGTCCAATCTTCATGCTCAAGAACCGCGCGTCCCTTTTCGGTAATACACAGCTTTGAAGATGTTGCTTTGGCGAATCCCGCAAGGCACACACAGGTTCGAAAACGAACGAGAGGTATGTAATCCGATTCCGATTTTGGTCTCATGATTTCTCTGATTCGCGGCGTTTCCTCGAGCGCAAAGGCTTCGTCAAACCAGTGTCCGGCAAAATCGGGTGCGAGATATCCACTTGTTGTCATCCGGACTGGACTCTGGGCAAGCTCGCTGAGCAACGCGATCGCCGCGCGAAGAACCGGTACATCACGTGTTTCTTCCGCTGATATTGGACCGGTAATCATTACGAACCGTTCGATAGCCTTTCTCCGATCGGTAAACATGATATGGATATCTTCGGGAGAAAGCCCCTCGAAATCTTCAATCGGCTGGCTGTTTCTTATCGCCATGTACGAATCGAGAAATCCCGAGAGTTCTTCCTGCGAGGAGAATTCACGATTTCCCGCGATTCGTCGCATGTCATTAAGTACATCAGTTGCAAGGTTCGGTATACCCCTCCGTTCCATCTCTGTCGGTTCGCTGGAGAAGCCTATCTTTCCGAGGCAGCAGTTTTTGAATTTTTTCCCCGAGCCACAGGGGCATGGGTCGTTTCGTCCGGTTTTCATGAGTAATATTCCTTCTTGCCGTTATTCAAGGTACCAGCTGCCGGACCAATTTAGGGAAACCAGCTCTTCCGGGTAGCCGCTCTCGAGTACGCTGTCCAGTATGGCGTAGAGATTTTGTCTCAACCGGGTTGCGCTATAAGGCATGGTGACCTCCTGCATACAGTATATTGCGTACGCAGGTAAAAGACACCACGTACGTTAAAAGAGCAAGGTCAGTTTGATTCCGGGGAAGCTTCAAGCTTATCGATCCGCTCCCAGGCTTTCGTATAGTCGAACCCTCCCCCCCATATCAAAGCCTGCGCATTTCCAGGGTTCTGTTTTTACCGTTGTCTGGCCCAGCCCACGGGCAAGCGTTTCAGATACAATCGCCGCAAGCGTACGCGATTGCCGTGCCGCAAGTTCCTTGAGCGTTATCATGGTATCATCGTCCAGAATAAGGGTTGTTCTCATACAAACATACTAATACCATTCTCAGAATATGACAAAACATATACACGGGCGCCCGGGTGAATTTTATGAGTGCTGCCTGCGAAGCTGCAGATGACGGCGGCGTCCTATGCGGATATGAGTTCCTGTTCCCGTGAGCTCTTCCGGGGTCAGTACAGGATCGGTTCCGTCGACCCGTTTGTCGTTCAGGTACACAGCCCCCTGGGCAATGAGGCGGCGCCCCTCACTTGCTGAAGCACAAAGCGTGCTCTCACGGAGTATGCATGAGAGGGGCATCGCTTCTTTCAGGATAAATACTTCCATATCCGATGGTGCTTCCTTTTGTGAAAACTGCCGTTCCCATTCAATCTGTGCCGCAGCGCCGCTTCCTGTTCCGTTAAGACGATCTACTATACGCGAGGCCAGTTCCTTTTTGAGGTGGATGGGATTCTCGCCATCGGCCATACGCTGTTCAACGCTGGCGCATGCTTCTTCGCAGTCTCCCAGAACAAGCAGACAGTACCGTGCTATATGTTCATCGGCAATCGCCATTATTCTGCTGAATTGTTCTACGGGAGGACAACCCACCGGTACATCGTTGCCGAAAGACTTGGACATTTTGCGGCCATCCAGCCCGGGAAGCAGTGGCATGACAAGCAGGCACTGGGCTTCCTGGTTCAGATCTTTCTGCAGATCCCGTCCGGCAAGTATATTGAATTTCTGATCGCTTCCGCCCAGTTCAACATCTGCCTGTACAACAACAGAATCGTAGGCTTGCAGGATGGGATAGAAAAGTTCATGCAGTCCAACCCTGACACCTTCTTCATGGCGCTTGCGGAAGGTTTCGTGGGCAAGAAGCTGGGCAAGGGAGAAAGACCCGGCCAGCTGTAGAATTTGGGTGAGTGATAATGAAGTGAACCATTCACTCTGCCAGCGCAGCTCTGCGCGGCCGCGGTCCACAATACGGAAAATCTGTTCGGCATATGCTTCGGCGTTCTGTGCAATTTGGGATCGGGACAGCGGCGGGCGTTCCGCATTTCGCCCGGACGGATCGCCGATAGATGCCGTATAGTCGCCGATAATCAGGACCGCATGATGTCCCAGATCCTGAAAATGACGCAGCTTTCCGTAGGGAACCATATGTCCGATATGGATATCCCGGGCAGTCGGGTCTATCCCCATCTTCACTCTGAGGGGCTTTCCCGTTTCCAGACTTCGTTCCAGCTTGGAAAGCATCAGCTCGCGGGGCAAGAGTTCCTCGCAGCCCTGTTCCAAAATTTTAAGCTGACGTGCAGCTTCCTTTTTACTGTCCATTGTTCAACCTCCTGCCGCGATTATCAGCACAAAGCGCGGAGGATACACAGGAAGGATATGCAGCACGGCCCCATACACGCAAAAAGCCCGCGGCAGATCCCCTCCCGGGAATCGGCCGCGGGCTTTGCGCGGTAATAAACCACTAGCCCCGATCGTCTCCACACAGGAGCGGCAGCGAGTACCAGTAGTAATAATACGCATTGCTTGATATAGGCATTTTCACAATCAGCACTATATCAGGAGAGAAAAAATCAGACAAGGGGATACAGGAAGAACCGGGCGGCTGGCCCCCCCGTCGGGGTGTTGCACCGTCGCGCGCCAAACTTGACGAATAGTATTTCGAGTTGTACAATTGTACTATGGAAGTTGTAGTTGATGCTTCTGTAGTGCTCGCGGTACTCCTCAATGAACCGGAGCGGGAAATGATTATTTCCCGGACTACGGGTTGTTCTCTGCTTGCGCCGGGTTGTCTGGAATACGAGATCGGAAACGCGCTTTCTGCGTTGTACAAATGCAAGCTTCTGGACATTTCCGAGGGGATTCTGGTTTGGCACTCATTTTGCAAAATCCCGGTTCGTCACATTGAACCCGATTTTCCGTCAGCACTTACCATCGCCGGGACGGAATCCCTGTATGCCTGCGACGCGTACTATCTTTTCTGTGCCGAGAAAATGCGTTGCGAATTGCTGACCCTGGACGCCGGAATGAGGGCGGCTGCCCTCAGGCGCGGCATTCGCTGTATGGAGTTGTAATATGCTGGTGACCACGTATTCCGAAGCGAGAAAAACATTCTCG
>CAZVEL010000361.1:0-3461 GCA_964626305.1 uncultured Treponema sp.
CCCCTGGAATGGGCGCTATGTAATAAAAAGATGCGTAGCCGCCCCGGGAACTACGCTGGTTTTTTCGACAAAACCGGAGTATAGTGTTCGTATCGGTGAATTAATCATTCCACTAACCAGGGAACAATATAAAAAAATGAAAGACGCGGAACGGGTCCCAGAAGGAATGATCTTTGCGCTTGGAGACAATATGACCGAATCCCGTGATTCCCGTCATTACGGATTTGTTTCAATAGACAGCATCCGCGGGAAACTGGTATGGCAATGACCGGCTTTTTTTCACGTAAACGGATCATCTTTCTCTCAATTGTAGCAATTGTACTCGTAGCAGTTATTATATTCCAATACGGAAAAAATATGCTTACTCCAGAAACCGTGCAAGTACAGCCGAAGATTACTGTTGAACGGGGATCAATCCTTGACCGTAACGGTAAAATACTGGCTGTTCAAACAACACTTTATAATATTGCAATAACCCGTTCTGCTATACCGGACAAGCCCCTGTTTGCCAGTCTTGTTGGACCGGTTTGCAACATCCCTGAAGACGAATTGCTCACACAGCTCAATGCATCGGGAAACGATTTCTTTTATCTCAAAAAGAAGATCAGCGAAAGCGAAAAGAATGCACTGGCTGAAACAGTGTCAAAAGGACGTCTTCGGGGTATTCGCCTTGAACCGGTTCAAAGCAGGACATATCCGGAAAACAGCCTGGCATCCCATGCAGTCGGTTTTCTGGGAGATGATGGACGGGGACTGACCGGTGTTGAATATTCATTCCAGGACATACTCTCTCCACCGGTAACCACTAAACCCGGCCACCACACAGGGTACAACGTCATGCTCACCATCGACGGAGCACTACAGTACGAACTTGAACAGGTTTCCCGTAAAGTGATGGAAGATACCAATGCCGAAGCGGTTGTGATGATAGCAGCAAAAGCAAAAACCGGAGAAATACTCGCCTATATCAGCGAACCATCCGCGAATCTGAATACCTTTCCCGATAGTACCCGCTCCGAACGTCTGGATCGTCCGGCCCTGTATGCGTTTGAGCCGGGATCTGTTTTCAAGATATTTACCCTTTCAGCAATTCTGGATATGGGCCTTGTTCAGGATGATGAACTTCTATTTTGCGATGGTGGATATAAACTGACCACTGGACGGGGTGAAACCATCTCAATTAAATGTCTGGACCGACATGGATGGATAACCCCGCGGGATGTGATCCGTCTTTCCTGTAACGATGGAGCCGCACAAATTGCCGAACGGGCACAGGATCGCACCTTCGAAGAAAAGTTGCGGGCATTCGGATTCGGTGCGCGAACCGGTATTGAATTGCCCGGTGAAACAACCGGCTTGTTTGCCCCTGCCTCAACCTGGTCCCTCAGATCAAAACCAACCATTGCAATAGGGCAGGAACTATCGGTTTCTGCGCTTCAAATGGTGGAAGCGGCGACAGCTCTCGCAAACGACGGAACTCGTCTGAAACTGACCCTGCTGTCACGTCTGTATACCAGTGACGGCCTCCTCGCCTTTGAACAACGCCGTCAGGAACTGGGGCCGGTAATAAGCGAAAGGACGGCGGCACTGATGCTTGATTACATGCACACCACCTCAGAAACCGGTACCGGGACGCGGGCTTCAGTAGGAGATGTTCCCATGGCGGTAAAAACCGGGACGGCCCAAATGCTGGACAGTGAAACCGGCAGCTACAGTACAACCGACTTTATCTCCAGCTGTATGGGCATCTTTCCGGCAGACAATCCCGAAATAATCATTTACCTCGCTATCGTAAAACCCGTTGGAGAAACCTACGGAGGACGAATTGCTGCCCCGGTCATTTCTACTGCGTCGAACATCATTATTGACCAGATGGGACTGGGACGTGCACAAGCAACATCAGTTCGCCATTCTGGAATCATACCTCTTCCCCCGAACCGCCCGGTAACTATAGGAAAGGTTATACCTGACCTAACGGGCGTATCAAAACGTATGCTCATGAGCCTTCTTGAGCGTACGGACATTACCGTGGCAATCCATGGCGATGGGTATGTAATTGAACAAAACCCGCCGCCGGGAACCCCGGTTGAAAAAGGAATAACTCTTGAACTCTGGCTTGAATGACATTTTTGAACAAAACCGAAAACTGTTCAGAGCCCGTTTTGGCGACATGGCAACCCTGATGGGCCTTGATACCCCGGAACGTGCAGTTGACCTACTTGCAACAGTACCCACAAAATACCGTCTCCATGAAACACCCTCAGGACTACCTACCCTGTCCGTAAATGGAACCTTCCTTCATTCAAAATACCATCCTGAACGAGATGCCCAACGGATACTGGATCGAAAGGACACCTTTTCATCTGAGGCATGCTTTTTTGCCGGATGTGGACTTGCCTACCTTCCGGAAGCATATGCACTACGAAATCCTGAATCCGCGATTGTGATTGCTGAACCGGATATTTTTGTCTTTTTACAGTGCCTTGCCTCCCGTCCCCTGATAAACCTCCTGAACCATCCGAATCTGATAATTACACCAGGGCTCCCCGCGGGAGAAGTAATAACACTGCTTGAGAAAACTGGACTTCTCGACATTCCGGTCTATAGAATGGAAGCGCTCATGGCACCAGCCCGTCGGTGGTGGCACGAATTCGACGAATTATTTGAACGAAATCGGAAAAAGAAACAAATAAACCAGAACACCCTGCGACAATTCGGACCGCTTTGGTTACGTAACATGTGCCGGAATCTTTCCCATATGCGGGATCTTCCCGGTATTGAAGCCATAGCCGGACTCGCCAGAGGATTACCGACTCTCATTCTTGCCGCTGGTCCATCTCTCGACCGTATTCTGCCCTTACTTCCGATGCTCCATGAACGCATGGTCATACTGGCAGTTGATACCGCTGTCCGCGGATGCCTGGATGCCGGCGTGGAACCGGACTTTATCCTGGTAGTGGATCCACAATACTGGAACTTTCGGCATCTCGACGGGATCTCATGCCCGCACAGCTTCCTGATCACTGAATCTGCCGTCTGGCCTGCCGTGTACCGATTTCCCTGTCGCGGCGTCTACCTCTGTGCATCGTTATTCCCGCTCGGAAAATTTATTGAAGAACACACAGTACGACACGCAGAATTGGGGGCGGGGGGATCCGTATCAACAAGCGCGTGGGATTTTGCACGACATCTCGAAACAGATAAGATCTACCTCGCAGGACTTGATCTTGGATACCCGGGGAAACGAACCCATTTTTCCGGAGGCCTTTTTGAAGAATGGGCACACAGTACGGCCAACCGTCTGGAGCCGGCCGAAACCGCTCTTTCCCGGTATCTTACACAAACAACACGGCGGATTTCCCGGGATTATAATGACAATCCCGTACAAACTGACCAGCGGCTTGAACTATATGTCTGGTGGTTTGAAAGCAGAATTGCCCGTCACCCCCTGCCCCAAACGA
>CAZVEL010000362.1:0-4059 GCA_964626305.1 uncultured Treponema sp.
GCGTTATACGGAAAGCCGCCTTACAAAGATTGCCGAAACAATAATTGAAGACATTAAAAAAGAAACCGTGGATTTCGGGCCGAACTACGATGACACCATGCAGGAGCCCCAGGTTCTTCCCGGAGCGTTTCCCTTTCTTCTTGCAAATGGCGCAAGCGGTATAGCCGTTGGCATGGCCACAAACATGCCACCCCACAACCTGAATGAAATAATGGCTGCAGTAGCGGTCTACATCGATAACCCCGAATGCACCATAGAAGATCTCATGATGCATATGAAGGGACCGGATTTTCCGACCGGCGGGCTTATCTTTGGCCGGCGTGGGATTCGCCAAGCCTTCAAGACGGGCCGGGGAAAGATTATTGTTCGCGGACGGTTCACCATCGAGGTGGACAAGAAGGGCAAGGAAACAATCATCTTCTCGGAGATACCCTATGCGGTTAACAAGGCGAATCTCATTACCCGCATCGCAGAACTTGTTCGTGACAAGGTTATAGACGGGATCTCCGAGATACGGGATGAGTCTGACCGTGATGGTATGCGTATCGTGATAGAGCTCAAGCGGGGCGCTTTTGCCAAGATTGTGCTCAACCAGCTGTTTTCCCGGACGGCTCTTCAGTCATCCTTTGGCGTTATCAATCTGGCGTTGGTAAAGGGTCGGCCGGAAACGCTCAACCTCAAACAGCTCGTTCAGTATTTTGTAGAACATCGCGTAGACGTGGTTACCCGCCGGACCCGGTTTGATCTAAGAAAGGCGGAAGAGCGGGCACATATCTTGCGTGGTCTCGTTATCGCCCTTCAGAATATTGACGAAGTCATTGCCATCATCAAGAAGGCGCGGAACGTTGAGGCCGCGAAAAATGCCCTAATGGAGCGGTTCGAACTTTCAGATGCCCAGGCGCAGGCTATTGTTGATATGCGCCTTGGCAAGCTTACCAGTCTCGAAACTGAAAAAATCCAGCAAGAGCTGGATGAAATAGAATCCCTTATTGCACATTTAAAGGACCTGCTTGCACATCCCCCCAAGATTCTTGCCCTCATCAAGGAAGAGTGTCTTGCCATTGCCGAAAAATTCGGCGACAAGCGGCGGACTGATATTATCGCGGACGAAGTTGAAGAGATCAACATTGAAGACCTGATCCAGAAAGAGGAAATGGTTGTTCTCATTTCCAATTTAGGATATATCAAGCGTGTTCCCGCTTCGGCCTACAAGAGTCAAAACCGTGGAGGAAAGGGCTCGAACAGCGCAAAACTCGCGGAAGATGACTTCCTGAACAAGCTTTTCATTGCCTCGACCCATGATCATGTGGTATTCATCACTAATGCGGGAAAGGCGTACTGGCTCAAAGTGCATGAAATTCCCGAAGCAAATCGTACGAGCCGGGGTTCGCATATCAAGGCGCTTCTTGCCATTTCCTCCGATGAGGAAATAACTACCGTCGTTTCCCTTAAGGAATTCAGTGATACCGAATATCTGCTCATGGCAACGTCGGGCGGTGTGGTCAAGAAGGTTGCTACGAGCTCGTTCAAGAATGCTAAAACACGGGGAATCATCGCTATCCGTCTGGACGAGGGAGATCATCTGGTAAATGCTACGCTTACGAGCGGAGATGACGAGATCATGCTCATTACCCGCCACGGCCGTGCGCTCCGTATGCATGAACGGGATATCCGGGCACAAGGACGGGCTTCCCGTGGTGTAACCGGTATCCGGCTTTCGTCGGAAGATGAGCTTGCTGGAGCACTTCGTGTAAATAACGAGGCGAAGATTCTGGTCATGACCGAATGCGGATATGGTAAACGTGTTGATTTCTCGGAGTTTACTCCCCATGGGCGTGCAACCGGCGGGCAGCGTATCTATACCCTGGGAGACCGGACCGGAGAACTGGTTGGTCTTATTATGGTAAAAGAAACCGACGAAGTGGTCTGTATAACGAGTCAGGGAAAAACCCTTCGGGTTCGTGCCGATGCCATTTCCCAGATGGGTCGCTCTGCCCAGGGCGTACGAATTCTCAATATCGACAAGCCCGATATGCTTATCGGACTGGATACCGTGGCACAGGAAGAGGATGAACATGATCTACCAACGTCCGGGGTAACCTCGATAGCAAAGGAACTTGATCTTGACGGATCCGATGAAGTGCCCCAGAATAATGAATAACAAACGGTAGAGAAAGGACCGTTTGGAATAAAGGAGGACCGTTTGGCGGCCAACCGGAAATAATCCGGTTCCGCCAAACGGTTTTTTTATACCCTTGCGGCCTTTTCGTGGATTGACGTATGGGCAGTTGTAACTATATTATAATCATAACGGATACAAAATGGTTAATTTGACAGTTCGTAATATTCCAGAAACAGTATTGAAACACATCCGATTCTATGCAATCGGCTCCAGGAGAAGCGTCAACAGCGAGCTGCTCATTGTACTGGAGGAAGGCCTGGCTTCGCGCACCCGTGACGCGGTAACGGATCGATCCGCGGAATTTTCGGCGGGGAGCCGTGATCGTCTGTGGAAAGAGCTACGTGGATCATGGGAGGATTCTGAAGATATGACGCTGCGTATTGAATCTGCCTACCGGCTTAGAAACGGGACGTCCCGGGGAGATGAAAATGATTCTGTTTGATACCGATGTGTGTCTTTCCCTTCTGGGTGGAAACAAAAAGATCCTTCAGCAGTTCGGCTCAGTCCTGGAAGAAATTTGTATTCCGTCTCCCTGTGTTCCGGAGCTTTTTTTCGTTGCTGAACAATCAAGTCGCCCGGAAGAAAACCGGCAGATAGTTGAAAAATTCTTGGCAACGGTACGGGTTTTGTACCCGGATAATGAAACGTATCGATTTCTGGCAAAACTTCAGAGCAAACTAATTAAGCGCGGCGGGATTGTTCCACAAACGGATGTGCTCGTGTTCTGTTTATCAAAGGTTTTCTCCGCAAGGCTCGTTACGCTTCATGCCGGCCGTTACCGTTTCACGTGAAACATACAACCGTTGGGGAACGGTTATCCATCAGGCGGCTGCCGGATCGTTCAGGTCCGGCAGCTTTTTTTTGTTTCACGTGAAACAAAGATCAGGCTTCGGGGTGGATGCGTCCGGATCGTGATTGTTTGATAGCGGATCGTTGTTTCTTTTGCTCCAGACGTTTACGGACAGAGGCCCGGGTTGGTTTGGTCGGCCGGCGTGGGCGCTCTGTTTTAAGTGCGGAAAGAACAAGGGTCTCCATGCGTGCCTGTGCTGTTTTCCGGTTGGCGAGCTGTGAACGGAATTCATCGCAATGGAGGACGAGCGTGTCTTCGTGGCAAATACGGTTCCCCAGGCGATGTCGGAGTCGCGCCGCTTCCTCGGGAGAAAGCCCTGAAAGCTTGGAAAGCGGGAGGGTGGCAACAACCTTCGTGTTGACTTTATTTACGTTTTGTCCGCCCGGACCGCCGGAGCGCGCAAAGGTGTACGTGGTGTGTTGTTCAATCGACGCTACCAGTTCGTTGCGGTTCATGGTTTCTTCCTTTTTGCAGAGATCCAGTCTCCCGGTATCGCTATAGATTCGATGAGGCTTTCAACGGAATCCGGCAGAGCGGCAAAAAAATCAATCCCGGTAATCGCTTCTACCTCATCAACTGGAACCATGTGCGCGGAGAGTGTTCCCGCCGGAGCGTCGGTATTGGGAAAGAGGAACCCGACGGCTTTGGGTGGGCGGGAGCGAAGGTCCAGGAGAACCTTGTAAAACCCGGCCGGCACCCGGATCTTGTTATCTCCAATCGTTACATCATCAGGCGAATAGACGGGGCCGGTGGTTATAAAGATCGAGCCGAATTCAACGGCCCATTGGCGTGTCCGGTTTTCCAGTGTCAGCCAGATGCCCCGGTTCAGTCGGGGGTGCTGGGGAGAGATGTTGCTGTAATAGAAACAGTCCTTCATGGCCTCGGCAGAAAAACGCATGTCCGCGGCCGGAGCCAGGTGTCCCCGGTCAAAACCTGACCGATAATAATCTGCATCAACGGCACTTGTCAGTCCGGGATGGCGATCCGGAAGGAACCGGGAGGATCTTTTCGCGATAACGGTTTCTAC
>CAZVEL010000363.1:0-2670 GCA_964626305.1 uncultured Treponema sp.
GGCAGTTGAGATCTGCTCCGAAACATCACTGGCTGGAAAAAGTTTTTCCGCGATGGTTACCCGGTAGTTTTCCACAAAGATTACCCGGAGCCGTCCCCGCACGCGATGATCATTGTTGATTCGGTCAGCTATGGTGTTTATCAGTTTGATAATGCTCTTCGCCCGGCGGTATCCGGACGCGGCTTTCGCGCCGAATATGAATGTTCTCGGGACCGGATTGTAGTCGCTTTCGGCAAGAATCCGGTTATACAGGTACATAATGTGCAACACATTGAGCAGCTGCCGCTTGTATTCATGGAGTCGTTTGATCTGAATGTCAAAGATTGATTCGGGATCAATGAAGATATTCTGGGTATCCTTGAGATACTTCGCCAGGGAAACCTTGTTCTGATATTTTATTTCGAGGAACTCGTCGAGTACCGCGTCATCGTCCGCGAATCGTTCAAGCTCACGCAGGCGGGACAGGTCCTTTTCCCATCCCGGCCCGATTTTGCCGGTAATAAAGGACGAAAGACGTGGATTTGCCGAAAGAAGCCAGCGTCGTTGGGTTACGCCGTTTGTCTTGTTGTTGAACTTTTCAGGATACAGAGCCGACCAGTCGGTAAGCTCCACGGTTTTCAGTAATTCTGTATGCAGGGCGGCAACCCCGTTTACAGAGAAACAGCCCACAATGGCGAGCCAGGCCATATTGATCATGCCGTCGGCGATAATGGACATCCGGTTCTGCCGCTGCCAGTCGCCGGGGAATTTTTCCCGGAGTTCGCCAAGGAATCGGCGGTTTATTTCTTCAAGAATCTGGTAGACCCGGGGAAGGAGTCCTTCGAAGATATCGATGGGCCAGCGCTCAAGCGCTTCGGCAAGAAGGGTGTGGTTGGTATAGGCAAACGTACGGGTAACAACATCCCAGGCGGCTTCCCAGCCGAGCCCGTTTTCGTCCATGAGCAGGCGCATCATTTCTGGAATGGCTACCACGGGATGGGTGTCGTTGAGCTGGACCACATTATACACCGGGAAGTCTTCAAATTTGGTCCCGTGATCCCGTTTGTACTTGTTTACCAGATCCTGGAGACTGGCCGAGGTAAAGAAATACTGCTGCTTGAGTCGGAGGGCCTTACCGGACGGCCCTGAATCATTAGGATAGAGAACACGGGAAATGTTCTCGGCATTATTCTGCCGTTCAACCGCCCGCAGGTACTGCATATCATTAAAAAGCTGCAAATCGAATCCGTTCTCGGAGCTCGCCTCCCACATGCGAAGCCGGTTCACGGTCCGGGTATCATACCCGACGATGGGAATGTCGTAGGGAGTGGCGGTAATTTCTTCGGCATGTTCAATCCGGTACACGGTATGCCCATTCGTACCTTTCTCGGCAACCGGGTTTCCGCCGAATCGTACCGTTACGGCAAGATCCGAGCGCTTTACTTCCCAGGGATCCCGGTGTTTGAGCCAGTTGTCCGGATATTCCACCTGGTAGCCGTTTTCAATATGCTGTTCAAACATTCCATACTGGTATCGTATGCCGTATCCATGCCCCGGATAATCGAGGGTCGCGAGAGAATCGAGGAAACAGGCCGCAAGACGACCAAGACCACCGTTACCGAGTCCGGCATCCGGCTCTTCCTCTTCTATATCCATATAATTGAAATTGAGTTCTTCAAGCACTTCACGGATGGCATCCATTACTCCGAGATTGATACAATTGTTTCCAAGCGCACGGCCCATGAGAAATTCGGCCGAAAGATAATAAACCTGACGAACCGTGTGGCTTTCATATTCCTTGCGTGTAGCCATCCAGTTTGTCTGAACATAATCCATCAGGGCTGCAGATACCGCATCAAACATGTCGTGACGGGTCGCCTCCTCAAGGTTCTTCCCATAATTCCGTTTAAGCCGGTTTCTGATCCACTCCTTGAACAACCCTTTATCAAACTGCATGACAATACTCCTTGAAGTAACAATGAAAAAATACTACACGATCCGTGTTATGAGTACAACCGTACTTCTGGCGAGAGCAACATACTTGTTCGGAGACGGAAGGGACGCTTCCTTACCGGGCGCAAGAATGTCTTCCGGCGCCGCACGTGCAGTATCAATCACCCGGAGCCATTCCCTGCCCGGAGGGGGAGGAGTCACCGTTACGGTGACATCCCTGTTCGATGCGTTGAATATCAGGTAAAAATCGTTGTCGTCCCGATTCGCGAGAATGCTCTCACGGGCGCCCATGAGACGATAGGCGATAAACCGGTCCGTTTTACCCCAGTCAACCGGTTTCCCTTCCGCATTGAACCAGGTGATATCCGGGGTACCGCGCGATATATGCCCCTGTCCAGTCAAGAAGTCGGGTCGCATGAAAACCGGGTGGTGCTGGCGGAATTCGACAAGACCGCGGGTAAACCGGAGCACATCGCGGTTTTTTTCCGCAAGAGACCAGTCCAGCCAGGACATTTCGTTATCCTGGCAATACGCGTTGTTGTTTCCGCCCTGGCTCCGGCGCATTTCATCGCCCATGAGGAGCATGGGCGTTCCGAGCGAAAGAAAAAGTGTTGCCTGGAAGTTCTTTATCTGCTGTACACGGATCCGTTCAATCGCGGAATTTTTCGTTGGCCCCTCGGCTCCGTAGTTGTAACTGTTGTTGTGATCGCTGCCGTCGCGGTTGTTTTCCCCGTTTTC
>CAZVEL010000364.1:0-5783 GCA_964626305.1 uncultured Treponema sp.
CTTTGATTTCCCGCTCGCACAATCGTTTGAGGTCGGGAAGCGGCAGGGCAGACCGGGGAAACACCCCGACGATCATAACCGGTTTGTCCGCAGGATTAACCGGAAGAACCATCGGTTTTGAAGCGCCTTCCGGAAGCTCCCGTGCGGCAAGATCCGCCATTTCCCGTGCCCTGATTCCCGCCCGGGCCGCATCAGTTCCCCAGAAAAAAGTGAGTTCAATTATTGAGATGCCGTCCAGAGAGGAAGCCTGGCTGTTCCTGAGACCCGGGAGGGACGACATGGTGTCTTCTACCGGAATGGTTATCATCTCCTGTACATCCTTTGCCGGAAGCCCGGCCCAGGTTGTGGAAATGGTAATGCGGGGAACGGAAACTGCTGGATAAAATCTCACAGGGAGAAAAAATGCTGAGCCGATGCCGAATACGATTACAAGGAGCATCAGTATGATAACGGTGACCGGTTTGTTGACGGCATGTTCTACCAGGGCATGAAGCATGACTGTTTTCTCCTAGTTCGTTGTGTAAATATCCATCAACCAGCGTCCGGGCAGATGGTTTCCCCGGGTGTCACAGAATGACTGATTAAGTGACAGGGTAATCTTTCCACTTTTGTCGTTGTACAACGTGGACGAGTTATCCACGTCAACAATGATCCGCAGTACCTGCGCTCCGGGAACACTCTGCGGCGGCAGCTCTTCGGCCATGAAGGTGATACCGGATCCGGTTTGACAGGCAACTGGTGTAATGGCGGCGTTTTCGGCGCTCAGTGAAAGGGCTGCGTACAGGGAAGGTAGCGTAATGGACGCACCGTATGCGGGAATAACATGAAGGTCAAAAAATCCATAACAGGCGTTTTCACAAACAGCGCTATGGAAGGTCAGCACTGAAAGCGGTTCAAGAGTGGTAAGGGGCAGTACCGGTTTTTCTTCGGAAAAATTGTTGGTGAATGAAACGTGTACTATTTCCGGTGGACGGGACGCTACGCCATTAGTTCTGAACTTGTACACGGCTGGTTCTGCGATCGAATTCCCCTGCAGATCGGTAATGCCGGAATTCAGGGAAAGGGTATAAACAACATCGAAAGAAAAGGGATTTCGGGGAGAAAGAGTCAGCTCGTCTCCGGTTCCGTTCCAGGAAGTGGCGTACGAAAACGGCGGTGTAATGGTTATATTGCCTTCAGCGTTTTCTCGATTAACCGGAGCGGAAAAGCGGATCACAATAGCTGCATCTTTTTCTATTCCAGGAGTAATGGTTTCCGTCCCGTCTTGCGGATCATCCGGGAACAGACCGGTTAACGCCGGGTTGGTTACAGAAACTGCTTCAATGTCCGGTTTCAAGGAGTCGGTGCCGGTGAAAAATGAAAAATGTTCCCTGCTTCCCTTTTCGTTTCCGTGTATGTCCCGAACCTGCTCCAGTATCGTGATGGTATAACGGGTTTGCCAGAGAAGTGCGGTCGTTAGCACAAACCGGAATGTGGTCCGGTCGTCGGATTCGTCAAAGAATCCAGCGACGGCCGGTGTTATGGTTATCCCGTCGATTATCGAGCTTCGGTCCATGGGCTCGGAGAATGTAAATTCCAGATCCGGGGTAACAGTATCTGTCCGGCTGTTGTCTTGCGGGCTGAGCGAATCCAGTTGTGGCCGTATGGTGTCCGCGGATCCTCTGAAGTCGTGGATGAATAGTTTCTCAAGCGAGTTTCCCCGGGAATCTTCCGCGGTTGTGGTAAGGGTTATACGATACCGGGCCTGGTCGGAAAACGGTGTAACCGGACGGAATTGAACGGAACGGTTCCCCGTCCAGACGAAAGAGCCCTGCAGGGGAATCCCGTCTTCCTCCAGGGTAAACGCCGATTCTACGAGCGGCCTTGCTGCGTCGGCGGAGAAGGAAAGCGAGACCTCCTTGAGAGAGCCGGTCTCAACGACCGGTTCCTTCGGGGTACAGGCCGTTACGCACAGCGGCTCCATGGGATACAGCTCACAGGCTGTGATGTAACAGATGGACAGCACGCCAAGAATGAGCGAGGGTATATTTTTCACCGTGGTTATTCCTCCTTTTCAAATGTTTCCAGAATGACAGACAGGGTTTCCGGAAAGAAGGAGCCGCTGTCGGTGGAAAATCCGTTTTTCCCGCCCTGTATTGAGAACGTATATAACACCCGTTCCTCCTCAATGCCCCGCGAGGGAACCTGTAATCCGCTGTAGGAAAGGCGGAGGATTCTCGCGTCCGCGGACGGATCAAAGAGAACAACGCCGGGTTGCGGTGGGGCAATGTAATGGGGAAAAAGCGGTTCAAATGAAATTGACGATATAAGGCGTTGCGCCTCTCCCGGTGAAAGGGGTTCTGAAATAGTAAGGGTAATTACGAGCGGACAGGTGGTAAGGGTTTCAATGGCCACCGGATGTATATGTGTTCCGGATGTCATCTCTTCCCCGGTAAAGAACGCGGGTCCTTCCGGAACAGGTGAATCAGGTTCTCCACGGAGAAGGGTCAGAGCGGGTATGTCGGGAATTACGGTATACACAAAGGATTCTTCCGTCCGGTTTCCGCAGAAATCTTCCAGTCCTTTTTTTATCGTAATGGTATATTTCTGTCCGGCCGTCCATTTCCCGCTCTCGGGATACCCTAAAAAGTCCGTCCGAGTCAGCTGCCGGACTACGGGATGCGAATCGGGCATAATGGTCAATTTTGGTATAAACGATTCGGGAGGAACCGCCTCGTTGAAACTGAACACCAGGCCATACCCATTTGTCAGCGTTTCAAGCGGGAGATGGGGTCCTTCCGGCGATTCAATCAGGCATACAAACACATCCGGCTTTTCCGGAGCAGTTGTATCCGTCATGGTACGGAATGTTCCGGAATACTGACGGTACAGCCGAACTCCGGTTGAACTGTACAAGGTGTTGTGGACAAGCCAGTGGTATCGTGTCAGTCCTTTCCAGGACGTTGCAGGAGTAATGACAAGGGTTCGCTCATCGTCCCGGGTGGTGAAGACTACCGGGTGTTCCGGTGACATCACGATATGGCGGCCAGGATCATCCAGGTTGATCGGCGCGCTGAAGTGCAGGACAACCGGTTCGCTTGCGGAGACCACGGCATCCTGTTCGGGAAGAAAGGAGAGGAGTACCGGCGGCTCTGCGGCAGTATCAACATAAAAACTGCATTCGGTATCAAGAATGTAGCTCCGGTTTTTTGACGCGGTTACGGTTCCCCGGCATGAAAGCACATATCTTGTTCCTGCTTCCCAGGGTTCAACGGGCGCGAGAATCAGACACATTTCATTCCAGCGGTGATCGTATGCCACGTGACCGTCCGGCGAGATGAGGGAAACAAGCTCTTCCGCCTCCAGCGTGTTGACCGTGCGACTGAATCTGACCCGGAGCTCCCGTTGCGTTGCCGGGATGATTACATCCGAACCCGACGGGGTTGTGGTGACTTCCAGCGTGGAAAGATCAACAATGCTTTCAACGAGATCGTCGGGCATACCGCAGGCAGAGCAGAACATGACTGCGGCGAGCACAAGAGCACGGTGCCTATTCTGTCTCATGGATTACCACCTCGTCTCCTTCATGGAGCAGCGGTGTTGGGTCAACGACCAGAACTTCCCCTGCGCGGAGCCCGGAACGTATTTCTGTCCGGTTGGAATACTCACGGCCGAGTTCGACCTTCCGCCGGAAGACCCGGTTATTACTGACTGTTATCACAACCCCCTGCGTTTCTTCCTGCTCAACAAGACAATCCCGGGGAATCAGTATTTTTTCTTTCGCTTCACCGGCGGGAACACGTATCCGTGTGAACATACCGGGGAGGGCTTTACCCTCCGGGTTTTCCAGTAATGCCTTGATGGAGACATTGCCCGATTGCGGATCGACCGTTGGTGCGATAGTGTCCACAACAGCGGTAACCGTCTCGTCTCCGAGTGCCTCAATGGATACCGCTGCCGGCATACCCGTTCTGAGCCGTGCTGCATCCTTTTCATTAACCGGAAACACTGCCCAGAGCTGCCCGGACTCAATAACGGTGAGAATCTTTTCTCCCGCTTCAACACGTTCTCCGCGCTCCTTGTAGACCGCTCCAACAATTCCTCCGGACGGTGCGGTCATCTCCATTTCATGAACCAGCGCCTCGGCGGAATTTTTCTGCGTTTCCGCCATTTCCTCCCGTGCCTGCGCGACCTGCAGCTCCGCGTGTTTCGTCCGGGAATTGAGATCAACAAGCAGCGACCGGCGAGCGGCCCCGTCTTCCGGAACCGTGAAGCCGGCCCGCGTGATATCGGAATCGCGAAGACCGATGAGAAGTATTTCTTTTTCAATCCTGAGTTTTTCATATTCCGATTCTGCGGCCGAAAGAGAGTAATGGACCGTTCGTAGCTGGTCGCCGGAAACCCCGCCAACCAGGTGAAGAACCTCCGAGTTTTCCACATCGGTGCGAAGATGATTCAGCTGACGTTCCCGTTGAACAAGTTCCCGATCTGTTTTTTCGAGCGCCAGGAACCGCGCTTCAAGCTGGGAACGGTAATCGCGGTACAGCTCCCCGGCCAGGGCCGTTGACGCTCTGGCACCCGCGTGCGCCGCCTTTGCCTGTTCAAAATTGATGGTGAGCTGAATGTTGGAAAGCCGGGCGAGTACCGCCCCTTCCGGTACCGTCGCCCCTTCCCGGACAGGAAGCTCGTCTATCACTCCCTCCACCGCTGCCGTGATGTCGTTTTTCCTGGTGTGCATCAAACTTCCGAAGGAGGTAATGTCTTCTGTTATCAGTTCTCTTTTGGTCCGGTAAATCTGAACTGCCATCGGCTCCTTTCCGTGCTTTTCCATCGTACCGCTTCCGGAACATCCGGATACAACCGCGGCCGCAGTCAGGGCGGTCATAATACCAACACAGATAAAGTGACGTGCACGCCTGTTCATTCTTTCCTCCCGAAATTGACAAGATCCGCTGGGTCAAGGCCGGCGAGAGATGCGATGCCCCGCTCCATACGGAGAAGCTCGAACATCCCGGACAAATGCTGAAGCCGGGACGCGAGTAATTCATTTTCTGCTTCGAGATAGTCAAGCCGGGTAATCTGACCGAGCTCGGCCTGCTTCTGGAGAATTGCCGCTTTTGCTTCTTGTGTGGTTATACGGTGCTGCAGAAGTTCCTGGGACCGGCGTTGCCGCTCATGCGCCTGTACCGCTTCTTCAAGTGAATAGCGGAGGTTGCGCTGCATTTCCCGGTATGTTTCGAGCGCGAGAGAAAGCCGCGCGGATGCCATCTGTTTGTCGATAACTGGCTGAAGAGATACCGGTGTTTGAACACCGCTCGAGAGGGACCTGCCATATTCCCGTTCGGGAGTAGTGGATATCCCGAAGGAAAAATTTACCGGCAACAGATCATTCGGCAATTCGATAAAGACCCGTAATCCATAGTCCGGATACTGGAGCGGATAGTCTTCACCGTTCAGCTGAACCGTCGCCTGCAGTTGTACATTCGGCAGCCAGCGTGAATTCAAAAGCCGGTTCTGCATCCGTGCCTGTTCGAGCATGTAGCGGTTTTGCCGAATCGTCCGGTTCTTTTCCTGAGCACAGTCGTGCAGGCGGCTTGCGCTGTCTTCAAGGTTGAGACCGGTGTAGTTTTCTGCAAGAAGGGAGATCGGACGAATGGATGCGGGGCTGTCGATGTTCAGCAGCTTGCTCAATGCGAACTCATGCGCGAGTTTTTCCGTCTCCATAGAGAAAAGCGCCTGGGACAGTTCTTCGAGATACAGACGAGTTTCTACAACGTCAATTTCTCTGGTCCGTCCCAGGTCAA
>CAZVEL010000365.1:0-4093 GCA_964626305.1 uncultured Treponema sp.
TAGATCCTGGATCAGGTCAGAGGAAGCGTGAAAGTAAACGAAGCCCCCGGACCGGGATCAGAATCAAGAATGACCGACCCGCCATGCGCAAGAGCAATATGCTTGACGATTGCCAACCCGAGACCAGTTCCGCCCGTTTCCCGTGACCGTGCTTTGTCCACACGATAGAAACGCTCAAAGAGGCGCGACCGGTCCCGTTCGCTGATTCCCGGCCCACGATCCGCCACGGTGATACTGACAGAAAAACCCTCTGTTTTCACGGAAACAACAACCATGCCACCAGAGGCGCCATACTTGATCGCATTATCCACAAGATTGTACAAAGCCTGACGGAGAAGACCCGGATGAGCCCGTACCTGAATACCTGAAGCCCCTTTCTTTTCGAAAACCACCTGCGCATCATTCATCCGTACAGCGAGCTCGACGTGTATACTCTCTATGACACCATCAAGATCCACCGGTTCAATCGGCAAACCATCACGTTCCTCTTCTTCAATCCGCGCAAGAGACAAAAGATCCGAAAGGATTGCCTCAAGCCGGGTAGTACCCCGGACGGCCATATCAAGAAACCGGCTGCATGAACTGTCCCGGGCACAAGACATATCAAGAACCGTCTCAAGAGCCGCCTTGATCGAAGTAATCGGCGTTTTCAGCTCATGGGAAACGTTTGCCGTAAAGTCACGACGAATCGTCTCAAGACGGTGCATACGCGTCAGGTCACTGATAACCAGAACAGATGAACCATCTGGAAGCGGAGCTGCTGCCGCCCGGATCTGCCGGGTGGACTGACCATACATGGTCAACGTTGTTTCAAGAGGACCACCGGCGCGAATGGCAGCTTCCATGAAATCGCATAACTCCGTGCTGTGGGTCGCCATGAGTAAAGAAAAAGCATCTGTCTGAATAGAACTGTCAAACCCAAAAAAAAGATCAAAAGACCGGTTGGTTAGAATAAGAGAAAGATCGGGAGACACAACCGCAACCGCTTCCATCATACCCTGCAAAATAGCCTGAACCTTCTCACGCTCCTTCTTCATGGTACTGATCCGCTCGTCAAGCTGAACAGCCATACGATTCATGACCGAAGCAAGCGATGCAATCTCTTCCGGCCCCTCCTCGGGAATACGCTCCGAAAACCAGCCGTCCGAAAACGATCTGGCAACAGCATGTATCCGCGCTATGGGCCTGGTTAACCGTCTCGTAAGGAAAAAGGAAAAAAAAGACACCAGAATAATGACAACCGCACCAAAAAAAAGAATCCGGACAAGCAACTCGGTCCGGTGTGCATCAATCACACCGAAAGGAATGGCAGTGCGAAGAAATCCATACACAACCCCATTATCATCACGTAGAACATGAGCCTCGTACATGGTAGTAATACCGGTGCTCGCAGACGTCCGAGTGGCAAACCCCGAACCATAAGTCAATGCATCCTGTATCTCGCTCCTGGTGTCATGTAACTCCATGTTTTTCGGATCGGCTCCTGTGTCTGCCAGAACGACACCATCAGGATCGATGAGGGTAATCCGTATCCTGCTTCCACGCACAAGCGCATCACAATATTCCTGAATCTCCTTCCGGTTACGGACAAGGCCGTCCGCCCCATCCGGACGTAAAAGCGGCTCAAGACTGTTGGCAGTTACCAGCACCGTTTGACGGAGCTGGAAGGAAGAAAGATCCCCGAAAAAGGACGTGATGCTCCGTGCCGAAAAAACTGTCAACAAGAAAACTGAAACCACAAAAGCAAAAATGAAAGGAGGATAAATCCAGAAAAAAAGTTTCCGCTTCATGCCGGAGAACCCCCGCCTGAACCCGATCCTCCACCAGAACCGGAAGCAACACCGACACCGGAATCCCGCCAGCGGTATCCGACACCGCGTACCGTCTCAATCAACTCCCCCGTATCCATGAGCTTCTTGCGCAAACTGACAATCTGAACATCAATTGAACGATCGGTTACCGGATAATTCGGACCATGCAACGCATCGATCAAACGCTGACGGGAAAAAACCCTCCCGGGATTACGGAGAAAAAACTCCAGAAGAGAAAATTCCGTTGCAGACAACACCAGCGGTACACCATTAACGGAACACTCGAAACGCTCACTGTCCAAAAAGATCCCCTGAACCTCGAGAACCTCAGGCGCTTCCGGAGAAACATCCTGACCGGTTTCCCGAAGACGAGTCCGAACCCGCGCGACAAGGACACGGGGAGAAAACGGCTTACACACATAATCATCAGCGCCAAGCTCAAGCCCCGTAACCACATCAGCATCCTCTGCACGGGCGGTCACCATGATGACCGGAATGCGCGAATGCGTTCCTGACCGAATTCGCTTCAGCATCTCGAAACCGTCAATACCCGGAAGCATCATATCCAGAAGAATCAAATCCGGAGGAGAGCGGACAATTGACTCCAACCCCTGCTCGGCAGACTCAAAAGCCTTGACAGAATACCCCTCGCGCTCAAGATTATAAATCATGATATCCCTGATATCCCGATCGTCCTCGATAATAAGGATGGAAGCCTTGCTCATGAAACGCTCCTATTCATTCAAGTCACGGTATTGCCCCGTAACCGTATATACAACCAGCTCACAGGAATTTGTTACCTGATCACCGAATCGCTCAAGAAAGCCCGCAGTCCGGATCAACTTGACCCCTTCCGCTATTGCCCTTCTGTCACGTGCCAGATCAGCGACAGTACCCGATACCAGAGTATCATGGAGAACATCAATCTGTGAATCCATTGCCGCACAGGACACTGCCGCCTCAACATCCATATCAACCCAGGCCGTACTCATCCTCCGCACCATGACACATCCGGTCTCACCCATTTCACACAGTATACCAAACTGACGGTTCCACCCCTCACCAGTTATCTTTAAAACTGTTTTTGCCAGATGAACCGCATAATCCCCCATACGTTCAAGATTATCCGCCATACGTATAACTGAAACCAGCTCCCGCAAATCCCGGGCAACCGGTTGATGGGTAGCAATGAGCCGTGAAGCCCGATCCTGAATGGAAAGCTGCATATAATTAACTGTCCGGTCATCATCCCGCACCCATTGTGCAAGAGAACAATCACCATCCCGTAATGACTCTACAGCCTTGCCAAGATCCTCCTCAACACGTGAAGCCATCTCAAGAATATCCTGACGTAACGCTGAAAGCTGATCAAAAAATCCTGACCGCTGCATAAAATTAGAATCTCCTTACCATCAAGGATGACGGATCAACCCTGATCGGGATGAATCATCACCCGAACTACCGGAACTCATCTTACCGGACAGAAAGTTCTCTGTTCGGGGATCCTTCGGATTAAAAAACATCTCCCTGGTTTCATTCATTTCTATACATATACCATTTAAAAGAAACAACATCTCATCAGAAACCCTGCCAGCCTGCTGAAGATTATGTGTTACAAGAACAATCGTACACATACCCCTGATCTCATGAAGCAAATCCTCCACCTTTCCTGAAGCAATAGGATCCAGCGCCGATGTTGGTTCGTCCAGAAGAAGAACCTCCGGCTCAATGGAAAGAGCACGGGCGAAACAAAGCCGTTGCTGCTGACCAGCGGAAAGCTCTAATGCATTTCGATCCAGCTTATCCCGGATTTCTCCCCATAAGTGTACCTGCCGTAAGCAACGCTCCACTAGTTCGTCAGCATCAAATACTACCCTGTTGATACGAGCAGCCCAAACCAGATTTTCCCGTACCGAACCAGGGAATGGAACGGGTTTTTGAAAAACCATACCTATTTTCCTGCGAAGAGATACAGGATCAATAGTGTTGCTGAAAATGTTTTCGCCATTAAATAGAACATCCCCCGTTATTCGTGACTCAGCAGAGAGATCAATAAGACGATTAAAAGTTCTCAGAAGAGTCGTTTTACCGCTTCCGGAGGGACCAATGATTGAGGTAATAGTATTAGATGCAATTTGTATAGAAAGATCAGACACCACCTGAAATGATCCATAATATATGTTCAGTGATCTGGTTTCCAGTTTTATCATCACTTCTCCTTATCAGGGGTGAAGATACTATTATTATGTAAATATTGTGTTAATGGGGTGTTAATTTACTGC
>CAZVEL010000366.1:0-2615 GCA_964626305.1 uncultured Treponema sp.
TGTCTCGTATATCGTACAAACGAATCTCTACATCCTGACGTTCAGTTTCTTTGTCCGCCGGCAAGTGTCGACCCTCGTGTTTGGCGCCGTGTTGCTCGGTATCGCCTATTATCTGTTCGGCGTATTTTACCGCGACACGGTTGCGCCGGCCGTTGATCGTGCCGCAATGATGAAGGTGTATTCGCACATGATGACGTTTGGCATCGTTCAGACGACGGTGCTCGTCGCGTTCAGCAACAAGTTTTTCACCATACTGCTTGCCAAGGTGCATGCCCATGCCGAAGAAATGGAGCTCCTCGCGTACACGGACCGGGATACAGGTTTGCCGAATGTACAGCAGTTGGCAAATGACATTGACGAGTGGTCTCAGGACGAAAAACGGGCCGGGCATCCTTGTGCCATGGTAGGGTTCAGGCTTGAGGGGCTTGAAACCGTGAATGAAACCCGTGGTATAGACTTTGCAAACGCGATTCTCCGGGATCTCGTTCTTCGGTATAAAATCGCGCTCTCCGCCCTTATGGACACAGAAATCATCCGGGGGATCGACGGATTCGCGCCGCTGTACCGGGTTGAAAGCAATACGTTCGCCTTTTTGATTGAAGTTCCCGGCAATGATTTTTTTAATCCGAAACGCGTAACGACGCTTCAAACGACGATCGACGCCATGTGCCTGGAATACCGGGAGGAATTTGCGCTCTCGTTCCACGGTGGCTTTTCCGTATACCCCGATGATGCGCCGAATCTTGAACAGCTGTTGAAAAACCTCCTTAATATCGTCCATGCCAGGCGGCATGAAAGCCTCGGTGTGTTCATCCCCTTCGACAGGGAGCGGTATCAGGCGTTCCTCCGCGAGCAAACCATAAAAGCCGCTATCCCGAAAGCGATGGAGCGGGGAGAATTCCATCTCGTATTTCAGCCGAAGGTAGCCACATCGTCCGGCCGCGTGCTCGGCTTTGAGTCCCTTGCCCGCTGGACGAGCACGGAGTTCGGGCCGGTTTCGCCCGCCGATTTCATACCGCTTGCCGAGGAAGGTGGCAACATTGCAACGCTCACCGGGCGGCTCATGGAACAGGCCCTCGATTTCGCTTCGCTTCTGGATACAAACGGCCTGAGACTACCGGTCTCGGTAAACCTTTCTCCTGGAGCCGTGCGTCCCGCTTTTCTGGACTCCCTCAGCGGGAGAATCGCCGCTTCCGGCCTGGGCACAATGATCGAGCTCGAAATTACCGAAGGGATCATCATGAAGATGACCACCGAGATCGCCGATGATTTCCGGAAGCTCAAGGAACTCGGCATTACCTTTTCGATTGATGACTTCGGTACCGGTTACTCTAACCTCGGATACCTGCAGAATTTCGAGGCACAGATTCTCAAGATAGACAAAAGCTTCATCGACGGCATACCACGCGATGAAAAGAACGCCACCCTCGTGCAGACCATCATCCGGATGGGAAAATCCCTGGGTATGAAGATAGTCGCCGAAGGCGTGGAATACGCCGAACAGCGGGACTTCCTCGCCCAATCCGACTGCGACATGATTCAAGGGTACTTCTACTCCAAACCCCTCGAACGCACCGAAGCCCTCGCGTATGCGCGTGAGCATGGGGAGTAGTAACGTACAGTAGAGAGACGGTATATTTTACTTTTCGTTATAAAAGTAAAATAAGCCGATCCAAAATTTACTTTGGTAGCGGTTAACCACGCCGCTCTCCTTGACACCGTTAAAAAAAAGGTCTTATATTGGTCACATGGAGACCATATCTATATCAAAGTTAAAGGCTCATTTAAGCGCGGAGCTCAAGCGTATCGAAGGTGGGCTTGTGCTTACCGTAGTAGACCACAAACGGCCGGTTGCGACCCTCGCGCCCGTTCAGGAAGACGCGCTCTTTGTGCGGGAAGCGTCCACGAGATATGCGTATGAGCCGCTTGAACCGCTGATTGAACGAGATCCGGTAACGGCTTTGGACGAGGAGCGCGGGGAATCATGGTAGCGTACCTCGATTCATCCGTAGTGCTCCGGTATGTTCTGAAGGGAGATGCGGCAATACGGCACGCGCTTGCCTGTGAAACAATACTTTCGAGCGAGCTCCTTGAGATTGAGTGCCGGCGGGTTCTTCAGCGGTGCCGTATGGTCGGGGACCTTTCCGACACAACGTACGTGACCGCGGTGAAGCGCCTTGATACCCTTTTAGAGGGCGTCGGTCTTTTGTCCCTATCTCCACCGGTTAAGAAGCGGGCAATGGAAGCGTTGCCCGTAGTGGTCAAGACGCTCGGGGCGCTGCATCTTGCGACAGCAATCATCTATTCCGACAAACAATCGTCCGACACACTGCTCATGTTCTCGTATGACGAAGCCATGAACCGCTGTGCGGCAGTTCTCGGCTTCGCCACACCGCTTGGTAACTGCTGCCAATAATGTTGGGAGAAACAGCAGGACAACACCTCATTCAAGAAGATGCCGGGGAAACCAGCCGTTACCCGGCTGCCCTTTTTCAGGAACCCGCCCGGTCTGGAAGCAGACCACCGGCGGGTTTTTCTTTCTTCTCATCCAGATATCTTCCATCCATCGGGCTTTCAGTTTTTGATGACTCCACAGATGTCGCCGTGTGTATAAA
>CAZVEL010000367.1:0-2886 GCA_964626305.1 uncultured Treponema sp.
AAATAATAGCCATAACGACGGCTGCGCCCATATCCAGGATGAAAAGCGTCTTGTGGGGTTTGTAATAGGGAAGAAATCGTCGGATCATGGGATAAGAATAGCCATTTTTCACGTTTTGGGGAACATGCTGGTACTGCTACCAAAATTGTTGAAAAAAAACTTCCTTTCCCGCGTTTCTTTTGTTGCCTCTTTCAACATTTGGTTGTACGATACTGATGAGGGAGATAATCATGAAAACATACAGGCTTATTGGTATGGCACTCCTTGCCGCCTTTTTGATTCTCGGTACCGGCTGCAGCAAAACGCCGGTGGCAAAACACGGACGGCTTTCCCTAGAAGGCACCCAGCTCGTGGATTCGCATGGTGAACCGGTACAGCTCCGCGGATTCAGCACCCAGCATATAGCGAAGTCCGAGATGTTTGTTACCCCCCGCTATCTACGGGAGCTTCGTGAAGACTTTGCAAGCAACGTGATCCGGGTTGCCATGTACACAAACCGTCGGGATTACGGATACCTGATGTCGCCCGAACTCAAGGATGTGGTAAAACGTGTGGTAAAGGATGCGACTGACGCCGGCCTCTATGCCGTCATCGACTGGCACATTCTTGCGGACCGGAACCCGATGGACCATCTCGAAGAATCAAAAGCCTTCTTTGACGAGATGTCGAAAGAGTTTGCATCATACAACAACGTCCTCTATGAGCTATGCAACGAACCGAACGGCGACGATGTAACCTGGTCTGAAGACATCAAGCCCTATGCCGAGGAAGTGACGGCGGTTATCCGCAAGAATGATCCGAAAGGAATTATCCTCGTTGGTACACCCTTCTGGTCTTCCCGGCCGCAGGATGCAGCAGCCGATCCTCTTGATGACCCGGCAACCATGTATGTGTTCCACTTCTACCCCGACACCACCAACGACGGGTCTCGTGATAACATCGACCGCGTTCTCGAAGAGATTCCCCTGTTCTGCACGGAATTCGGCGCGTCCGAGCACACCGGGGGCGGGAAAATTTATCCCGCGGAAATACGGCGCTGGATGGATTTCATGGATGAGCGGAACATTTCCTGGTGCAACTGGAATCTTTCGGCCCTGCACGAGTCGAGCGCCGCGCTCCAGATTTCCTTCAAACTCGGGACGGACATGCGTCTCGCCGACAAGCTCTCCCCGTCCGGGGAACTCATCCGCTACTACATGATGCGCGGCCGCGTTCCGGACGAGGATCTTGTCGCCCCTTCTTTTCTTGACGAGGAGATTGTGCAGTAACTGTCGATATCCCAGGAATAATACTTATACTCTTGATATATTTGCCCTTCTCTCTCCTTTTCAGTAGCTTTCTTGACAGGAGGAACACCATGAAAATAGTGTTTTCCATACTGATATTCCTGGCAGGACTGCATGCGCTATCCGCACAAGCTTCCCTGCCGACAACTGAAGATACGGTCATTGAACAATTTGAAACTTCGGCAGGGCCGGTCATCCTCAGGCGCCTGGTTTCCGGATTATCAAATCCCTGGGCGTTCGATTTTTTACCCACCGGCGAGATACTCATAACCGAACGCAGAGGAACTCTCGTACTCATTGACGGCGAGCGAACCCATGCCATCACCGGGCTCCCGCCCATTGCCGCGGGCGGTCAGGGTGGACTGCTCGATATCCTTGTTGATCCGGATTTTGAGAAAAACAGAACCCTATATTTTACCTACGCTGCTTCCGGATCCGGCGGACGCGGAACCGCGGTTGCAAGGGCTCACCTTGAAGAGCACAGGCTCAACGATGTTCAGCTACTCTGGGAGATGAACCGGAAAACTGGAACCGGGCATCACTTCGGCTCACGAATTCGTATGCTTCCGGATGGAACGTTAGTCTTCAGCACCGGAGACCGGGGAGCCATGGAGCGAGCCCAGGATATGGCGGAAGCCGCAGGTAAAACACACCGCATCAATACGGATGGTTCCATTCCGGAGGACAATCCCTTCAGAACAATTCGCGGAGCCCTTCCTTCGCTTTTCACACTGGGACACCGCAACATCCAGGGGATTGCCATCAATCCCGATACCGGGGAAATATGGGCCAGTGAACACGGGCCTCAGGGTGGCGACGAAATAAATGTGATTGACGGTGGTAAAAACTATGGATGGCCGGTTGTAACCCATGGTCGGCAGTACGGATCGGGAGCGAAGATCGGAGAGGGCAAAACAAAGGAGGGAATGGAAAATCCCGTCATCCAGTGGACGCCTTCCATAGCGCCTTCGGGCCTCACGTTCTACACGGGAGATGCGTATCCCGTCTGGAAAGGAAGCCTTTTCTCGGGGAACCTCGCAGGTCAGCGGCTTGTCCGCATGACGATTGAGAACCACCGGGTAACAGAACAGGAAATACTGCTCCAGGGAACGGTGGGACGAATACGCGATGTAAAGGAAGGCCCGGACGGATTTATCTACCTCATAACCGACTCAACTGATGGCACACTCTACCGGATCGAACCGGCACCGTAACACTGTGCCGGTTTACCGCAACCGGTACAACCCGAGCGGATCGGTTTCAAGGGCGTGCCGGTACAAACCGATAACCTCGTTTACCTTGAAAAAGAGGCATCTGGAGTTTCCGAGCTTCTTCTCAGTAAAATACCCCAGGCGAAACGCTTCATCCTGAATCGCGTACCAGGCATACGAAGGAGGCGTTCCGGTTTCGATATACCATTCGCTCTCGGGGTATTTTTTCCGGACCTCGTCAGATGGCCGGCTTATTGCTTTCACTTCTTCGGGAAGCTCGCCTTCCACATAATGCATACTCGTCAATCGGCAAATATCAACACCGAGGAGAAGCGCATAGCCGTCTTTTTGATGCAGGTTTGATAGTCCTTTCGCATTCAGTTCCGCCT
>CAZVEL010000368.1:0-5676 GCA_964626305.1 uncultured Treponema sp.
AAAAACAGGAGCTTTTGCAAGGGTCTCAGCCGCGAAACGGTCAACCGGCGGCTGGCCGATCTTGAAAAACGGGGACTCGTCCAGACCGGGCGATCCGAAATTCATATTCCCGACTGGGAAGCCCTGGAATCCGAAGCGACGTCGTCTTTTTAAGAAAAAGATGGCGTTTTTTTTTATACCGTGGTATTTGTGAGAGACAAGGAGCCCGTTGTCATGGAAAAAAAAGTTGCACTCTCCGCGCCGCAAAAAAATTCTTCGTATACTCTTATGCAGGCAATTGAAACGCGTCGAACTACCCGAAAGTGGAGCGGCGAGCCGGTTTCGGAACAGGATCTTTCGAACCTTCTGTGGGCGGCCTGCGGAATCACCAAAGAGAAAAAGGGAAAGACCAAATCGAAGCGGACGGCTCCTTCGGCGTGCAACGCCCAGGAAATACGGGTGTATGTCCTGCTCGAAAGCGGAACGTATCGTTATGAGGAAGAGGAACACACGCTTGTCCGGAGCAACACACAGGATATCCGTGAATACACTGGCCGGCAAAAACAGATGAAAAGCGCTCCGGTCGGTCTCGTCTATGTCGCGGACTTGTCGCGCATGAACGGCCCCCTGTTCAGAAACGAAGAAGCACAACGGTTCTGCGCCTGGGTCGATACCGGCTTCATCAGCCAGAACGTGTATCTGTATTGCGCTTCGGCAAATCTCGCGACCGCCGTTCTCGCGCTCATCCCCCGGGACGATCTTGGACGCCTGATGGGTCTCAAGGAACACGAAAAGATCGTGCTCACGCAGGTAGTGGGAAATCATTTGTAAGGCGGATCGAAATACCCATAATACCCGCATGGCGAATTCACCCTGCGATCTTGACTTTACTGTCATCCTTGGACACAATGACCCTGCCTGTGCTCTGAACACAGGAAGGGAGTTATTGCACTATGGAAGAAAAAATATGGTATACAACGGATTTTATCCGCGAGGCAGTAAAAGAAGATATTGCGAGCGGAAAATGCACTGAAGTTCGCACCCGTTTTCCTCCGGAGCCGAATGGATGGCTGCATATCGGACATGCAAAAGCCATTGCCGTAGATTTTACGGTAGCAGCTCAATTTAACGGAACCTGCAATCTCCGTTTTGACGATACAAATCCTGAAAAAGAAGATATGTCGTATGTTGAAGCCATCAAACATGATATTAAGTGGCTTGGCTATGACTGGGAAGACCGGGAATATTTTGCGTCGGACTATTATGAATACCTGTATGACCTTGCGATCAAACTGATCAAGAAGGGAAAGGCATATGTTGACGACCTGAACGATCAGGAAATGCGGGAATACCGAGGAACCGCGGTCCCGGACAAAAACAACATCACCCACACGCCCCCGGGGAAAAACAGCCCCTGGCGCGAGAGAAGCATTGATGAAAACCTTGACCTTTTTGCCAGAATGCGTGCCGGAGAATTCGCAGACGGGACGAAAACTCTCCGCGCCAAGATCGACATGACCCATCCCAATCTGGTTATGCGCGATCCGGTCATGTACCGTATCAGACGGGAACCTCATTACCGGACGGGAAACGAGTGGTGTATTTACCCGATGTATGATTTCCAGCACCCGCTGTCGGATGCAAAGGAAGGGATAACACACTCATTGTGCTCGCTTGAATACGAGATTCACCGCCCCCTGTATGACTGGTTCATTACCGAGGCCGAGGTCTATCCCTCCCGCCAGATCGAATTTGCCCGCCTCAATATTACCCACACCGTTCTTTCAAAACGCTGGCTTCTGCAGCTTGTCCGGGACGGCCATGTCGCAGGCTGGGATGACCCCCGCATGCCGACAATAGCCGGCTTGCGCAGACGGGGATACACACCCGAGTCGATCCGTGATTTTCTGGGCCGCATCAGTGTCTCAAAAACCGACAGCATGGTCGACATCCAGCTGCTTGAACACTGTCTGCGTGAAGATCTGAACAAACGTGCCCTGCGCGTCATGGCGGTACTGAATCCGGTTAAGCTGGTTATTGAAAACTATACCGAAAGCGAACCGGTTGCGCTTGAGGCAGTGAACAACCCCGAAGACGAGGGCGCGGGAACTCGTACCATTTATTTCGGCCGTGAATTGTACATTGAACGTGACGATTTCATGGAAGTCCCGCCACCCAAGTATCATCGCCTCTATCCCGGATCCAAGGTCCGGCTGCGGTACGGCTACATTGTAACCTGTACCGGCTGCGTCAAGAATGAAGCGGGTGAAGTTGTCGAAGTTCACTGTACGTATGAGCCGGAAACAAAGGGAGGAAATCCCGCAAACGGTGAAAAGATTAAGGGAACCATACACTGGCTCTTTGCCGATACCGCCGTTCCCACGCGCGTACATCTTTACGATCATCTCTTCTCGCCGGAACGTCCCATGGAGGTTGAACCGGGAAAAACATTCCTCGACAACTTGAATCCGACGTCGTTGACCGTTCTTGATCATGCCTTTGTGGAGCCCTGCCTTTCAGGGGCAACGCCGGGACAATACTGGCAGTTTGAACGGACAGGATACTTCACTGAGGATCCCGACTCGACAGCAGAACGGCCGGTATTTAACCGGACAGTATCACTGCGAGACACCTGGGCAAGAATAGAAAGAAACAAGACCAAAAGCTGATACGCTGCAGCGAAAGAGTTTGTAAAACGCGCCGAAGGGCGCCTTTTCTACTCGATAAACAACCTATGCGACGCGAATACCGGATCCGACGTCAGGTTGACGCCGAGCCGGCGCAAGCCCGCTTCATCCCCCGGTGTGGGGAAATGAGTCAGATGCATCTGACAGCTTTTAAGCTCGTGGAGATGATCAAGACAGGTTTGTACCATGGGGGTGAGGGCGGAACTGATGGCGAGGGCAATCATCGCTTCATCAACATCAAGGCTCGCGCTCTTGCCCTTCATTGTTTTCCGCTTGAAATTACCCACGGCTTCTATGACCAGCGGAGAGAGGAGCTGAATGTTGTCCGGAACGCCGGCAAGCGTTTTGATACCGTTGAGAACGGCGGCTGTTGCCGCATGCAGAAGCCGGGAATTTTTACCGGTTACAATTTCTCCGGTCGGCAGTTCAAGTGCCGCTCCGCAATGAATCGTATCAGACCTATCCCGGCCTTCCCCATTATCCAAACCAGCTTCGCTTTCAGCGGCAACCTTCCGCGCGGCAACAAGGACCGGCCGGTATTCAACACCGATCGACAATTCCTTGAGAAGCCGGTCCGCGCGGTTTACAGTAGTCTCGTCGGTCATGCCCATCATGAATTCACAGGACACCCGCAGATACCGCCGTACCACTTCCTGTTTGGAAGCTTCGCGGGTTGCTTCATCGTCGATAATGGCGAAGCCGGCACGGTTGACGCCCATGTCCGTCGGAGAACGATAGATATCGGAAGAGCCGGTAATGCGTTCAAGAATCGCCTTCAGTATGGGAAACGAATCCACATCCCGGTTATAGTTGACCGCAGTCTCCCCGGTCGCTTCCAGATGAAACGGATCGATCAGATTGAAGTCTTTCAAATCCAGTGTCGCCGCTTCATAGGCAAGATTAACCGGGTGCTTTAGAGGGAGCGACCATATGGGGAATGTTTCAAACTTGGCATACATGGCATGGATGCCGATCTTGTGGTCGTGGTAGATCTGGGAAAGGCAGGTCGCCATCTTGCCGGAACCCGGGCCAGGTCCGGTGACCACAACAAGGGGCTTGGTAGTTTCTATGCGGGGATTTGCGCCATACCCTTCATCCGAGACAATGCGGTCAATATCGGTGGGATACCCCTTGGTTGGTGTATGACAGTATACCTGGATACCCCGGTTTTCCAGCTTGGTTTTGAAGGCCTTGGCGGCCGGCTGGTTTTCCCAGCGCGTAATGACGACGAAACCCACCGAAAGATTCCATTCACGAAGGTCATCAATGAGCTTCATGGCGTCGGCATCGTAGGTAATTCCGTAATCTGCCCGGATTTTGCGGTGTTCAATATCACCGGCATGAATACAGAGGATTATTTCAGCGTCATCCTTTAGTTCCTTGAGGAGGCGAATCTTGACATTGGGATCGTAACCGGGTAAAACGCGGGCCGCGTGAAAATCGTTCAGCAGCTTTCCACCAAATTCAAGATATAAACGGCAGTCAAATTGCTTCATGCGGTTACGGATATATGCCGCCTGTTCCTCTACATATCGCTCGTTGTCAAAACCCTGTGTCATGTTTGTTCTTCCCCTGATAATCTCATTCGAGTGTATACCGCACCGGGGTGCATTTGCAATAAGTTGCGGGTGTTTTTTTAAATGCGGCCGCCTCTTCAGATTGAATCAACCGGCCAATTTCGGTACTATCAGGCAGACCGCTCGCAACAAACCGTATTCAGGGGGTGTAATGCACAAAATTCTAACGGTAATTGCCTGCTTTTTTATAATGTTATGTATCGGCAGTGTGTATGCCTGGAGCATAATCGCGTCGGAGTTGATTGAACACTATCAGTTTCATGTTTTTCAGTCACAAATTCTGTTCGGTGTCCTTATTGCGGTATTTCCGCTCACCATGATTTTCGCCGGGAAGCTCGGAAAACGGATCAAACACCGTTATTTCGGATATATTTCGGGTATTCTCTTTCTCTGCGGGTACACCATTGCGAGTCTTTCACATGGCGACTTTTACATTCTTCTTGTCGGAATTGGACTTTTTGCCGGAGCAGCAACCGGATTCGGCTACTGGGTCGCGCTCACTACACCGGTGCAATGGTTTCCGCACCGAAAAGGACTCGTTACCGGCATAACTGCCGCGGGGTTTGGTCTGGGAGCCGTGTTTCTTTCTCAAATTGCCGAAGTTCTTCTTGCAAACGGCTATACTGTCCTTCAATTATTCAAGTTTATCGGTATCGTGTACGGTCTCGTCATCATCGCGCTCTCAGCTTTCATCCGTCAGGTTCCTCCGGGACCCGGCTGCGCCGAGCCGCACGCGAAGGCGTTTGATTTCATCAGGACAAAGCCCTTCGTCAAATTGTTTGCCGGGATTTTTCTGGGAACGTTCGCAGGGCTCCTCATTATCGGAAGTCTCCGCCTGATCGGCGGTCAGTACAACATATCCGAACATATCCTCATTCTCGGTGTGGCGTTTTTTGCCGTCGCGAACTTTCTGGGCCGGATTCTCTGGGGCTTGTTCAGCGACCATTTCGGAGCTGGAAAAAGTATTGTCCTTGCCCTCATCTTCCAGGCGGGAGCTATTGCCTCTCTTTCGCTGTTCCCATTGAATGACGCGCTCTATCTTTTTCTCGTCGTATGTACCGGATTCGGGTTTGGCGGCAACTTTGTACTCTTTGCCAAAGAAACTGCTCAATTGTTCGGTCTTCACAATCTCGGCACCGTGTATCCATATATATTCATGGGGTACGCCATCGCAGGTATCGCGGGACCCATGAGCGGCGGAGCGCTCTATGACCATTCCGGTTCATTTTCATCAGCAATCATACTTGCCAGTCTCATGAGTCTCGCCGGTGGACTTCTTTTTGTCAATGAAATACGGGGTATCTCCCATGAACACCGGGCATGATGTCGAACACGCCGCGCACTGCATTCGCGAGGGCAGGCTCGTCGCCTTTCCCACGGAAACCGTGTACGGCCTCGGAGCGGACGCGCTTAATTCACAGGCTGTCGCGAAA
>CAZVEL010000369.1:0-3776 GCA_964626305.1 uncultured Treponema sp.
GGCAGCATCAACTTCGCTTTCATCTTTTCTCCAGGAAATGAAAAAGGCATTTTCGCCATGATCGTCACTACCGCCTGGCTCGTGATGGTCTCCCTTTTCATCGCCCTGCCCATCGGGATAATCACCGCGCTTTTCCTGAACGAGTACAGCCGGAACACCCGCCCGGTGCGCTTTCTCCGTCTCGCGATAGAAACCCTCGCGGGCATTCCCTCCATCCTCTACGGACTGTTCGGACTCCTCTTCTTCTCGCGCATCATGGGTCTGGGGCAGTCGATCCTCGCCGGTGCGCTGACCTTGAGCATCATGATCCTTCCCATAATCATCCGGACCACCGAGGAATCGCTCAAAGCAATTCCTGTTTCGTTCCGCGAAGGCTCGCTCGCGCTCGGGGCAACCAAATGGCAAACCATTTACCATGTCATCATCCCCGCCGCGCTTCCCGGAATCCTCACGGCATCCATTCTCGCGGTCGGGCGGGTTGTGGGAGAAGCTGCACCCGTACTTTTGACGGTGGGAATCGCGAAAAACCTTCCCTCGTCAATCTTTCAATCCGGACGAACGCTCACCATCCATCTGTATTATCTCACCAAGGAAGCCATACATCAGGATGACTTTCAGATTGCCTTCGCAACCGCAACCATCCTGGTAGTATTCGTAATTCTGGTAAATGCGACCACCCGGCTGATCGCATCACGTTTTACCGCCAAACTGGAGCAATAATCATGAATACCAAAGAAAGCAGAAAAAAGGACAAGATGTCCGTACAAAACCTCAACCTCGCCTACGGCGACTTCCCCGCACTCAAGAACATTTCCCTCGACATCGGCGAGAACGAAGTGCTTTCCCTTATCGGCCCGTCCGGATGCGGGAAGTCTACCTTTATCCGGGTTCTTAACCGCATGAACGATCTCATTGAGGAGTGCCACATAACCGGCACGGTTCTTCTCGACGATGAAGACATCTATGCCGACAAGGACGCAACCACGCTCCGTACCCGGGTTGGGATGGTGTTTCAGAAACCGAACCCTTTCCCCATGAGTATCTGGGAGAATGTGGCGTACGGCCCTCGGATGCAGGGACTGCACGACAAGAAGGAGCTTGCAGAACTGGTGGAAAACTCCCTGGTGGAAGCCGCGCTCTGGGACGAAGCGAAAGACCGCTTGAAGAAATCGGCCCTCAGTCTTTCCGGTGGACAACAGCAGCGGCTCTGTATCGCCAGGGCCATTGCCATGAAGCCGGAAGTAATCCTCATGGACGAACCCACGAGTGCCCTTGATCCCATCGCAACGAAGAAAATTGAGGAACTCGTGGAAACACTCAAGACGGACTACACCATCGTTATCGTAACCCACTCCATGAACCAGGCGGCCCGTATCAGTGACAAGACCGCCTTCTTCCTTTTGGGCGAAGTTCTTGAACATGGCGATACAAAAGAACTCTTTCACAACCCCAAACGCAAAGAAACGAGTGATTACATTACGGGACGATTCGGATAATATGCGGTTCAATATAGACGAGATCGGAAACGCACTGTTCGACTTTCAGCAACAATTCCCGCGCATCAATGAAACACTGGAGATGCGCCGGGAAGAATTCTCGGCCGTTATGCGCAGCCGGATTCTTGAAGCCTATAGCTATCTCAACAGCCTGCTCGATACCGGCAGCGATCTCTTTACCCCGGCCGGTCTTTCCGGCCTGCTGGAATTAAATCACATCATCCTGTGCGGAAACGGACCGGAAAATCGGCAGGATTATTACCAGCATCTCGCCGAAACCAGAAAAAGCTTTCAAAAACGAATCAAACCGATCGCCGCCTGGGTGCTTGCGAACCGGAACGCAGACAAACCCTACCGGCTCGCGACCGGATTTTACACACAGATGTTAAGCCGGCCACAGCTTTTTCTGGAAGGAAACCACCGTACCGGAAACATCATTCTTAATTATCTTCTGGTCAGCAAAGGCAAGGATCCCTACATCATCGAGGCAAAAACAGCCAAGACCTATCTGGACCTCTCGGGCAACATAAAGTTCACCAACAATTCCAGCAGCATTGAAACGGCATTCATGATGCCGGCGCACGCGAAACGGTTTCGCGCCTTTCTCAAGGAACGGGGTAACGGGCGATTTCTAACCAGGGAGGAGTAACCCATGGCCGGCATATCCGCAATTTTTCAAGTCTTCTCATTCGCTGCCATGCTCTCGTTCGGATATTATCTCGCGGTCCACGCCGCCAATGCCGCAAAACGATCCCGTATATCGCGCTCATTTTCCGGGGATACCATCCATGACTGGCTCCCCGGAATGGCCTTAAGCCTGTCAGCTGAATCGTTCCGGCATCATGTGTTTTCTGAATACCTTCAGCGGAACGTGCCGCGTGGGATACTCTATGGAACTCTTTCACTCCGGAATCTGGGAACCGCCGTGGAACTGCTCCTGATCATCGCAGCCATACGCATTGTACCCCCGCATGCGGCCTACCTTTGTTTTGCCGCGAGCTTCTTTATTCGCCTCTACGGCAACAGACGTTTACCACATACGGGCTCTGTTCTTTTTGGTGCAGGACTCTTTTTACTTCCACTGCTTCACCCTGAAATGATTCTGACAAATGAAACCCTTGCATTCCTTTCGGCCGGTGTTCTTTCACCGGGCATCCCCGGCAGCATGGTTTCGATTGCCATGGTGTCCGCTCTTCTCTTGTTCGCGGCAGCCCGTGAAACGGGCTTTCTCCCGCTCATGACCTTTGTACTCTTTCTCGAGCATTCCGCGGAAATTTCCCCCGCGACATTCCTCGCCTTTTCCTGTGCGGTTATCGCCGGAAGCGTTTCTTCCTTCGGTATCCGGGGAAAACACCTCGGACCGCGGGCAGCATTTCCACGACGGGTACTCCTCGCGGAAACCCTCGCGGTCTTGCTGATTTTACTGACTGGTGCTGCTGCCGGGGGTCCCGTCCCGACCATAGTCCTGGTTCCCGCAGCATATCTTTCCATCGCAGTGCTGGAGATACTCCCCGCGCTCTTACACGCCGCCGGAAACACAGACGCCCGCACGGTACGCGGAGAAAAACCCGACACTACAACCACCGGCCTCCCCGCGGTTTCGGATCCGCTTGATCTCCTTGAACGGGACAACTTTTTTCTTTGTACACACAGCGAATACATTGAATCGGCAACCGCCCTGCTCTTCTCCTGTGTAACCGCCAATATCTCGACCCTGAAAGAGCTCATCATGAAAATCCAGAACGCAGGAACCCTTTCCGACGAAACGCGGACATTGCGAAAACACATAACCCGTGAAGAAGAACTGCTTCTGAATACGGGAGAACGGATACACCGGGCAACGCATCTGCGTATCAGTCATCATCCCGACCGCGACGCAGACATACGCCAGGAAACGATACAGCGGATCAACCGATACACCGGACGCATCGCGGGAAAAATTGTCAATCTTGCCGAATACTTTGACCGTCTCCGAAAAAAGAAATCCTTCTTCTCCGAAGATGAAAGCATGGCGGTAGCGGAACTGCTTGCCATGGTGCATGACATAACCGGATACGTTTCAGACTATCTTACCGGAAGGATACATAATCTTGATGCGGGAATCCTTGCACACCTGGAAGAGCAGATAGGACAGGACGCAGGAGAATTCCGCAGCCGGGCAATGGACCGTCTTTCACATTCCGGTAATTCTGCCATACGAACCAATCTCACCGTAGTGGAAACGCTCGGTACTATCGAATCGATCGTACGGGATCTTGACCGAATAGCATCGTCCGCCGC
>CAZVEL010000370.1:0-2966 GCA_964626305.1 uncultured Treponema sp.
CTGCCAGACCTTGGCGTACCAGAATCCGGTTCTCATTTTCAAGCGGCATGAGGTCGGCCAGGGTTCCCAGAGCTACAAGCTGCAGTTCCTGTTTTTCCCGTTCGCCGAACAGATCGTTCCGTCGTTGAATAAAGGTCACAAAAATATTGAAGAATCCATCCAGCTCGCTGATAGGTTTTTCCCGGTACCGGCCGATACGGGAGAAATCCTTGAGCCTCAGAAGACTCATGTTCCGTATCGATGGAATATCGCGGGATATTTCTGGCGCGAGGTCGTGAAAATTGAATTCCACCCCCTTGCCGAAGATTGTGGTCAGCTGCTTTTGCTGAAGCGGTGCATCCCATACAAAGATCTGCTGATCCTGCAAAAAAGGAATGAGACGGGTTTGATTTATTGATACCATACCGGGAACAACTGTTTCACTGATCCGGGCCTGTTCGGTCATGTTGACCACTTTTACCGCTTCAATGATGTACGACTCATTCGCCGGACGTACATTCAAAAGGCAGATTTGCTGTTTGTACAGTTCTGTCTGGGAAAAGCGGAGTGCGGTGATAAACTTCCATGCGACAGCACAACCGGCAAGATCCCGGAAGGGATACCCGCTGTCTTCCATTTTTGGATTGATGATCGCGACCGCGTCCGGCAGGATGTCCGGCGGATTGTGATGGTCCAGGACCACAACGTCGATACCGAGCTCGTTAGCCCGATTGATGGCATCCCGGCAGGAAATGCCGTTGTCCACGGTGATGATGAGGGTTCCGCTTTTTTCGGCGTGCGCTTCCACTGCCGCCACGGTGAGTCCATAGGGATCATTGCCCGAGGGAACACGCCATTCCGCGTCTATACCGATGTCGGTGAGTGCACGGTGCAGGAGCGATGTACTGGTAATACCGTCAACATCCCGGTCGCCGAAGACCAGGACTTTTTCGCCTTCCTCGCGGGCCTGAATTGCCCGGTCCACGGCATCTTCCATGTCGTGGAAGAGAAAGGGATTGTGAAGGTAGCGGAGATCATCCTCGAGAAAATAGAGAATGTCGGGGCCGTCAATAATGTTTCTGCGGGCAAGGATTGAGGCCGTCAGGGCATCGCATTCGAAACGACGAACCATATCCTTTACCAGTGTACGGTTTATATCTTTTTTGTTCCAAATCATAGCTCGGTTATTTCTCCCAGAATCAACGGTTCCGCTTCCGGGGCCCGGTTTCCGTATTGGACCGCTTGTTCCAGCAGGGAAGCAGCATTTTCAAGACCGGTTTCGTCGCGACCGTAGAGGTCCATGAGTACGGTGCCTTTTTCCACGTGATCGCCCCTGCGGTGGTACAGCAGTATGCCGGCCTCGGGGTATACCGCCTCGTCGGTGCGGTTCCTTCCCACCCCAAGATGCACACCGGCAAGCCCGGTGGAAAAGGCGTCGATGCTGGTTATAAATCCGGTTTCTGCCGCCCTGAATTCCGCATGATTCGGACTCCGCCGTGTTCCCCGGTCCGTGAGCAGCTTTGAAACATCGCCGCCCTGGCATTCAATGTTCTCCAGAAAGCGTTTCATGGCTTTGCCGCTCGCAACCGCTTCGCGACAGCGATCGAGTCCTTCGGAATAGCCGGAAGCGGCACCTCCCAGAACGGTCATCCAGGCGCCGAGGGCCAGGGTGAGTTCGGTAACATCTTCCGGCCCATGACCTTCAAGAACGTCCATTGATTCTTCAATTTCAAGGAAGTTTCCTACGGTGCTGCCGAGCGGCTCGTTCATGTTGGTAATGAGGGCGATAGCCTTTTTCCCCATTTCACGGGCCGTTCCTGCGAGACTTTCGGCAAGTTGCTTTGCGTCGTCATACGTCTTCATAAAGGCGCCCGAACCGCATTTTACATCGAAAACAAGGGCGTCCGATCCTTCGGCCACCTTTTTTGAGAGAATGCTCGCAGTTATGAGGGGAATGGATTCCACTGTGCCGGTAACATCGCGCAGGGCATAGAGGAGCCGGTCCGCCGGGACGATTTCCTTTGTCTGACCGGTCATGGCAAACCCTGTTTTTTCCAGAAATTTCCGGAATTCGGGTACGCTGATCAGAGATCGGTATCCGGTTATGGAATCAAGCTTGTCCAGGGTTCCGCCGGTATGCCCGAGAGCCCGTCCGCTCATCATGGGAACGCGTACGCCGCAGGCGGCGACAATGGGTGCGAGGGGAAGTGAAACCTTATCGCCGACACCCCCGGTGGAATGCTTGTCTACAAAGGGGCCGGCAATACCGGAAAGATCAATCCGGTCACCCGAATTGAGCATGCAGTCCGTGAGAATACCAGTTTCCGTGAAGGTCATACCGTTGAAATATACGGCCATGAGCCATGAGGCTATCTGATAGTCAGGGATGTCTCCGCAAACATAGCCGTTTACAATGAATTCTATTTCTTCCCTGGTCAGTTCTTCGCCGTCGGGAGAATCGGGATTTCCCCGTTTTTTCATGATTATGTCTACGGCTCGCATCGCATGCTCCTTTTCGTGATCGGGTGTGTTACAGGATTCCCGCACCGGTTTCCAGCGTTTTCAGGGGACTTCCTATCATGCGGTTCAGGAGGAAAAACAAAAAACTCCTGAGTTCGGTGTAGGCTTCGTAGCCGAGCGGGATTGCCCGGACTTCCGAGGGCCTCAAGCGGGTTATTGCCGTGAGATAGTCGAGCGCTTCCCGGGAAAGGGGAAGCCGCTGCTCGTCACGGTGCGCACAGTCGCGGCAGACAAAGCCGTCTTCGTACGGTGAATAGTATACTACTCCATTTTCACGTGATATTCCAGCGCCGCACCGGCTGCAGCTTTCACCGTCGGGGCAAAGCCCGGCGCCGAAGAGGGTTCGCCAGAGAAACCGCAGGAGAGCAAGCCGGCATTCCGTTTCATCTGAAACGGCAATACCGTCCAGAAAGGCATTTACCAGTGTCCAGTCGGCAACTCCGTGCGACTTTGTAATAAGTTCGGTA